>JBKEAB010000096.1:0-7279 GCA_047971845.1 Paracoccus sp. (in: a-proteobacteria)
TAGGCATCGGGATGATCGCGCACGTCCTGCGCAAGCATCAAGGGGTCGATCCGGCGGACCTTGCGGCGCTCATAAGGCTTCGGCTCCGGTCGCTTCGACCAGCGTTTCACAGAAGCAATGCCTGCCGAGAACCGGTCGGCAACCTCGGCAAAGCTCAATCCGTCACGCTCCCTGACCCGCAGGACATGACGACGAAAGGCAATCGGATGGCTCATAAAGATACAGTATCATAAAATTGTCGCTTGGATATAGTATCTGCTTATTCAGCAAACAACTTGCAGAACAAAGGCGGTTAGTTCAATTTGCAACCACCGATATACAGGGAATTTTATGCACCGTAATGTAACTGGTTCCGGGTTCCGGTCTGCTTTGGTTGGTTTAACATCCTGGGGAATTACTGCCTTTGCACGACTTTTGACGGCTGTTCAGCCCTCATGGCAAGGCTTTGATCCGGCTGAGAGGCGTCAGCGCATCTATTTTGCCAACCATGTCAGCCACGGTGACTTCGTCCTGATCTGGACGGTTCTGCCCAAGGGGCAGCGCCACAGGACACGGCCGGTTGCCGGGGCGGATTATTGGCGCAAGGGGGGGTTACGCGAATTTATCGGCAGCGATGTCTTCAACAGCCTGCTGATTGAACGCAATCGCGAAGGGGCCGGGGATGATCCCATTGCACAGATGGCCGCTGCCCTTGATGAGAGCTCTTCGCTGATCATTTTTCCGGAAGGTACACGTAACCTCACGGATGCCGAGTTGTTGGAGTTCCGGTCCGGTATTTACCGGCTGGCCCGGTCCCGGCCTGAGGTCGATGTAGTGCCGGTCTGGATTGACAATCTTAATCGCGTGCTGCCGAAAGGCTCCTTCGTGCCTATTCCGCTGATGTGCAAGGTGATCTTCGGCGCCCCGTTGCGTGTTGGTGCCCACGAAGACAAGGACCATTTCCTTTCCCGTGCCCGCATGGCGCTTCTGGCACTCAAACCCCAAATGGGGGGGGCTGATGTCGCATCCCTCTCAGCCTGATCTGATCGTTCCCATCGTCGGAATCGGTGGCGTACTGATAATTGCCTCAATAACCGGCTGGATCCTGCAACGAAAATATTCGCCCGATGGACAGAATGCCGCGGTTGAGAACCTCAATGACCGCATTCGTTCCTGGTGGGTGATGGCCATCGTCCTTGCCGTGGCATTCCTTGGTGGGCGGGCTGGCGTGATTGCGTTGTTCTTTGTTTGCTCATTCGCAGCCCTGCGCGAATTCATGACGCTGACCAATGCAAGCAGGGCAGATCACAATACTCTGGTGGCGGCCTTTTTCATTGTGCTGCCGGTACAATATTATCTGGTCTGGATCGCATGGTACGGGTTCTATTCGATTTTCATCCCGGTCTGGGTCTTCCTGCTGTTGCCAATCGTTTCGGCCCTGTCAGGGGAAACAAAGAACTTTCTGGTCCGGGTTGCGGAAATGCAGTGGGCACTGATGATCTGCGTTTTCTGTGTGTCGCATGTGCCGGCACTGATGAACCTGACCATTCCGGGATATGAAGGACGCGGTGTGTTGCTGATTGCCTGGCTGGTAATCACGGTCCAGCTTTCCGACGTGCTTCAATATGTCTGGGGAAAGCTGGCCGGCCGCCACAAGATTGCACCGCGCCTGTCACCGTCAAAAACCGTTGAAGGCTTCCTGGGCGGTTGCCTGTCGGCAACACTGATCGGCATGGGACTGAAATTCATGACACCCTTCAGCCTTTGGCAAGCAGGAATGATGGGACTGATCGTGACCATGATGGGTTTCCTTGGCGGGTTGGTCATGTCGGCAATCAAGCGTGACCGTGGTGTGAAAGACTGGGGTCATACCATCGCCGGACATGGTGGTTTTATTGACCGGCTGGATTCGGTCGTCTTTGCGGCACCGATCTATTTCCACCTACTGCGCTATTACTGGTCGGCTGGATGAATTTCAAAAGCAGTGCCCTGCATATGGCTGTGGCCTTCATCGCCATGGGGAACTGGGCGGTACTTGCCAACCGAACTCATCCTTTATCCGAAGCCCTGATGGCGGGCGTGATACAGGGTATGATGTCGGCACTGATCACGCTTTCCCTCAAACGCATGATCGAAGCTCTTTCAATCCGTCTGACAGGCATTGCCGTCCTGATCATACCTCCGCTGCTTGCGGTAACCGGTTCTGCCGGGTTTCTGAGCCTGATCCACAGCCTTGCCGGTACCCCGGAAGTCCTGTTCACCATCGCCGTGCCAGTTTCCGTCACGGCTGTTTATTCTGCTGCTTATTCCTATGTCCTCTGGAGGGTTCGTCATGACTGATCCTGAAAACCGCCGGCCACTGGCCAGTCGCAAAACCGGATGGGCGAACCGGACGGCAAGATGGCTGGCAGGGACACGGATCACGCCAAACCAGATTTCTCAGATTGGTATGGTCGCGGCCCTTTTGGCCGGACTTTGCTTTTGGGCGGCTGGTGCCTGTACCGGGTTTGGCCGTGGTCTGGCATTGCTGGCAGGGGCGGGGTTTTGTCAGCTTCGGCTATTGTGCAATCTATTTGATGGCATGGTCGCTATTGAGGCAAGGCGTGGGGCACCTGACGGTAGATTCTGGAACGAGTTTCCCGACCGCGTATCGGATGCCCTGATCCTGATCGGTCTGGCATTGGGGCTGGACGTACCGGGGCTGGGCTGGGCTGCAGTCAGCTTTGCTTTCCTGACCGCTTATGTCCGTGAACTTGGTATCGGTCTCGGTCAGGGCGCAGATTTTTCCGGCCCGATGGCAAAGCAGCACCGGATAGCGCTTGTAACCGGTGCCGCAGTTTTGTCTGTGTTTGAGCCCGTCTGGAACGGTCAGGGGCAAATCCTGAATGCTGCATTATGGGTTATGGTCGTTGGTGCAGTGCTGACGGTTGCACGGCGATCATGGAGACTGATCATGAAGCTGCATGCGCAGCAAGCATGATCGGTTGTTACAATTTACCCGTAATCCGGTCGATCATGCGATAATCACAGGCATAAATAGTCTGGATCAGTGCCCGGGAAAAAGGGGTGATCTTGACCGGATGATGATCGGATCGGTTACTGCGCCGTGCAAAGGGGGCCGCCGTATAAGGGCCAACCATCTGCATCATGTTCAGATATAGCTGATCCAGCCGGATCGCATGTGTATATATGACCGGCATGAGGTGGGCAGATTGCGGCAGGCAATGCGGATCCGCGTATGATGCCGCAAAGCGTACGAAGTTTTCAAAGTCAGATGGCGCGGTGCCCATTACCTGATAATAGCAGCGCAGGAGGCTGGCATTGTCTTTCCCGTCAAGGATTTTGCTGCGATAAAGGCTCAGTAGTCGTTCCTGGGGGTCACGCCAGACAAAGATTGTGGCGTCATGGTGATGATACCAGCGGCTGCTGTTTTCCGGCACGATCTCTGCTAGGGGAGTATCCGGCTGATGACCAAGTGCCAGCTTGAATGCCGAGCTGCCGTTCCGGGAGATGCAGGCATAGCGGATGCGGATGCCGTTCAGCTTCAGTGTCAGATGTTGCATGCCCTTGTCGGATGCGCCCCGGTTATCAAAGCCGAAAGATGGGGGCCTGCGTGCCTTGTGCCTGAGAAGGCAGTCAAGCCCATCAGGAGGCTGGATTGCGGTTACTCCGTTTATCCGGCGTATGGTCAGCATGGCAGGTTCCATCGTTTCACGGTTCGCGACCGCTGGGGAATCTCTTTATAATAAAAGGAAGCTGACGGTGACCTGAGGCAGCTGTCAGCGATTCGTCAGCTTGACTACCGTATAAGTGACCATGAAAATTCGAATCGGAATCATCTCCGCCACAGTTCTCATTGCAGGACTTACGCATATGCCGATATCGGCATATGCGGATCGCCCCACAGGCGGGGATGGACCGGCCGGAGCAGGTCATTCCGGAGGCAGCCTGGACGGTGGCCCTGGCTCCGGCCGGAACAATAACAGATCGGACAGGAGGCGTTCCCAGCAAGATACTGATAATCCTGCATCGCAAGATCGTGGATCACGAAACAGGACCAACCGTGACAATGCATCACGCGGGGAACACGCGCCCGGTGGGCACAAGGCTGGATCAGAAGACCAGACATCCGGTAATTCCGGGATAACGGCTTCTGCGCAGCACGGCTCCGATGGTCAGGTCAGTGTCAGTTCGGGGGGTGATGACCGGTCACGGGATATGCGGTCTGAACAGGATAAGGCCCTGGATGCAGTGCGCAGCAATCAGGCGGTGCCACTGGCCAATGTGCTGGAACAGATTCGGCAGACAACAAAAAGTCAGATCATTGATGTCAGGCTGGTGCAGAATAATCATGATCAGTTACTTTACATGGTAACATTGATGCGCTCTTCCGGTGATATCGAAGAGCGTACATTCATGGCCAGAACCGGCCACCCTGTCAGGAGGCCATAATGCGCATCCTCATAGCCGAAGATGATTTGCGGATTGCAAGGCGTCTCGAAGCTGCACTGAATGCGGCCGGCTTTGTCGTCGAAATCGAAATCAATGGCGAAGATGCGTGGCATCGAGGTGATACCGAGGACTTTGATGCGATCATTCTTGACCTTGGCCTGCCGGAGATGGACGGTCTGACGGTTCTGAAGGAATGGAGAAAAGCCGGGCGTCTGACACCGGTTCTGATTCTGTCCGCACGTGGGCAATGGGATGAACGCGTCGAAGGTATTGAACTGGGCGCGGATGATTACGTCACCAAGCCCTTCCGCATGGAAGAGATCATTGCCCGTATTCGTGCCCTGATCCGCCGGGCAGGCGGGCAGGCAAGTTCAAAAATTGAAATCGGGGAAGATTTACTTCTTGATACGCGGCTGATGCAGGTAACCCGTGCCGGGGTGCCATTATCCCTGCCCCCGCAGGAATACCGGTTGCTGGCTTATCTGGCGCATCAGAAGGGCCGGGTCATTCCACAGCTTGAAATTGTCGAACACCTGTATGCGCAGGACCGGGAGCGCGAATTAAACTCGATTGAGGTTCTGGTTGGTCGTGTCCGCCGGCGGATTGGCCCTGATATCATCCAGACGAGACGCGGGTTTGGATATACTTTGGGTGGCACGGAGACGTGAAAGCCCGCTCGCTGAAAATCCGGCTTCTGACCGGCGGCGCATTGTGGACAATTCTGGCCCTGATTGTAACTGGACTGGCAATCCTGTATCTGTTCATCCAGACAGTTGAACGATCCGTTCATTCCGAACTGGATGCCGAGGCTACCCGCCTGACAGCCCTGATCGTTCCCGGCAACCATGACAGGCCAGCACTTCGTGGCCGGTTGCCTGATCCGCGTTATGAGCTGCCGCTCAGCGGAGTTTACTGGCAGATTACGCGGCAGGATGGAACGATATTACGTTCACGGTCACTATGGGATTTTGTAATAGATTACGATGCTTCTGCACATACGGAAAACATATGGCATTTTGAGACATCCGGACCGAATGGGCAAACACTTCTGGCGACAGCCCTGTCGGCCCGGTTCCAGGATACAAAGGAGGAGATAGAGGCCTATACGATCATGGTGGCGCAGGATCGTTCGGTTCTCAATGAATCCATTGCCTGGTTTGGTCGCGACTTGCTTGTCGCCCTTCTTGTGCTGGGTGCTGCATTGGTTTTGGCCGCAATTGCTCAGGTAGGGGTTGGCCTGCGTCCGTTGCGTATGTTGCGTTATGATATCCAGAATATCCGTACAGGCGAGACCGATGCCGTAGGGGACCGTTATCCTACAGAAATCCTGCCGCTGGTTTCTGAGGTGAACGGGCTTCTCGTATCGCAACAACGGCTAATCGAATATGCTCGGGCGCGAGCCTCGGATCTGGCGCACGGGCTGAAAACACCGCTCGCCGTAATGGGAACCGTTGCCGATCAGCTACGCAAACAGGGTGATGCCACCAATGCAGATCTGATCGAAGATCTGGTTACCGAGATGACGGAACGCATTGACTACCAGTTACGTCTGTCACGGCTGCGTCAGCGATCCCGGACACAGGTTCTGAAGACACCACTGGATGATGTCCTGCCGCGGATCGTATCGGTCCTGCGCTGTACTGCCAGCAATGAACATCTGAATTGGGATATTACCCATAGTGACAGGCTGTATCTGGATATTGATCGTAATGATCTGGTTGAGCTTTTGGGTATTCTGCTGGAGAATGCCGCTCAATGGGCGACAAGTGTTGTGGTGACCAGGGTATCCCGGCAAGGATCGGATGCGGAAATCCTGATTTCCGATGATGGTGGCAAATTGACCGGGGCTGATGTCGCAGCCTTGTCAAAGTCTGATTTCAGGCTTGACGAAAAGGTCCATGGACACGGTCTTGGCCTTGGAATTGCACGGGAAATCGTAACCCTGAACGGAGGGAAGATCACTTTCACCCTGTCACCGGAAGGTGGGTTGGAACTGCGCTTGCGTTTACCGCTGGCTTAACCGGAACCCGGAAAGTGGCCTGATGACCCCAGAGTACAGGAGTTAAACAACATTCCCTTTTTGTCCTGACTGGTTATTTTGCGGATATGGATGAGGATGACCTTTGGTTCGTGCCTGGCCCGGTCAGAGAGGATAGCCCTTACGGAAGGCGCACAGACAGGCTTTCCCTGATTGATGTGCGGGGCTGGGAACAGGCGCAGGCCAGTCTGGTTGTTCCGCTTGCGCGGGCAGCACAGGCACTTGGCGCCCTGGATGCCGTGGTTGTTGCAGATCGGGGTATGATCCGGCGGCTAGCCCTGGTGGAGGCCAAAGCAATGCTCTGGGCCGAAGGAACACCATTGCCGCGGGAAGATATCGGCCGGGATCTGATGGCTGCCCGAGCCAGTTCCATTTCCAGTCCCGGGGTCATGGCCAAGGCCCGTTGGGCAATCCGGCGGCTGGAAGGCCAGGCTGATACGGCTGATCTGCGGGAATTCCTGGATTTGCGACGGATTAGAGCGTGTCGTGCTCATTTGGGCTCATATCCTGCGGCAATGAAATAATTGAGGCATTCGTCTTCGGTGAAGAGGTCGCAGACCTGGCCGACGGCCTTCCATAGTTCGTCGTAGGTTCGGGCCGCGGCCTTGCGCAGGAGGGCTTTGAGCTTTGCAAAAGCCATCTCGATGGGGTTCAGGTCTGGGCTGTAGGGCGGGAGTGGCAGAAACCAGCAGCCGATGTTGCGCAAAGTTGCAGACGCTTTCGGGCTCTTGTGGCTGGAGAGGTTGTCCAGGATGACAACATCGCCGCACTGAAGGGTCGGAGCGAGCCGGGTCTCGACATAGAGGTCGA
>JBKEAB010000097.1:0-12066 GCA_047971845.1 Paracoccus sp. (in: a-proteobacteria)
ACAGGGGCTATGACGCCGACTGGTTCCGAGAAGCATTGAAAGGCAAGGGGATAAGAGTATGCATCCCCGGCCGAAAGTCCCGCAAGAAGGCGGTCAAATACGACAAACGGCGCTACAAACGCCGCAATCGCATCGAGATCATGTTCGGGCGCCTCAAGGACTGGCGCCGCGTTGCAACCCGATACGACCGATGTCCCGAGACCTTCTTTTCCGCCATCCTCCTCGCTGCAACCGTCATCTTCTGGCTATAACCAAGAACGAGTCCTGACCCTAACATGCACCGACCCGCCGTCAGGTTCTGTCAGTTTATCTGGCCGGGCTCAACTGAGCGTTCAGCAGTTCCTTGACCGAGGTATCAAAACTGTCAGTATCTTCTGATCGGGCGGTTTCCTGTTCAATGAAGTTATCCCGTTTTGCGACCAGATCAGCCATTTCCGTCTCCAGTATCTTACGTTCTGCAAGCTTGCTCTGCAGGTAAGCCTCACGTTCAGCTTCGGGTATTTCACGCAATTCCGGGGCAAGCTCATCTGCGGGCACCTCGGATAAGGCGATATCGCCGTTTGCAATATCTGAAACCAGATCATTGCCGCCGGTCACGGCCTCCTTACGAGAGGTCTTTTTCGCATAATAGCTGGCATTGTCCGCAACCACCGGTGCTGCTTCCATGGCACGTTCCTCGACTTTGCCCCGGACTTCGGCCTGTGTCTCAATGCTGCCATAAGGCAGGATCGTGACATCAATGCGGGACTGTATCTGTACGATCTGTTCATCATATGGTGTCCGGATCTGGACGAGCTGTCCCCCATCTTGTGGAATCGGATGGTATTGACCGCCCCCGAGCCGGGCTATTTCCTGCCAGTATTCGCGGGTTTCGGGGTCATCTCCGGCCTGAATCGTATTGACTATGATGTCTTTATTGCGGGCCGCTTCGATCACCTTTGGATAACGAGGAGCATTTTCATAGTCCATATGCGGAGGAGCGTCCCCGACCAGAAAAATGATACGACGGACGTTATCGCCTTCGGCCCAGTCTTGTCCCCGGACCGCGGCGTCCAATGCTTCATTGACGGATTCGGGACCGTCCCCTCCGCCATCTGCTTCAAAGCGGCGCAGGTTGGAATACAATCCCTGAATATCCTCTGTCATGTGGTGGGTCCTGACGACGTATTCGTCACCCTGATCACGATATCCGATAAGGGCCATGCTGATTTCGGCATCAGGGTTGATGTCGAGGATCGTGTTCGTGATTGACCAGATCTTCTGCTTTGCGCCTTCGATCAGGCCAGACATGGAACCGGTTGTATCAAGGACGAAGGCAACCTGAATTCTCTGTGACCTGCTCTGACTTTGCTGGGCTGGGGCCATGGTTGTGCCAGCCAGAAATGCTGATAGAACAAATGCACTTTTTAAAGCAACGTAATGCATTACTTCACTCCCTTCTGTTTGTTCAGGAAGGATGACATGGGAATACGTATCGTAAAAGCAGATCTGTTGATAAAATATCTTCTAAAACGGGTGTCTGGCGGAATTGTGACCGTGGCGTGATTGTTCCGGGTTGGTTGTTTCAGCCGATGATATCGGTATAGTCATGAATACCGCCTTGCCAGTCCCGGATTTGCCAATGTCCCGGTCCGATGCGCCGGACAGCATCGGAATTAAGCGGTACCTTGCCGTATCCACCCGGCAGGTCGAGGACATAGCGGGGGAGTGCAATGCCGGAAAGGTGACCGCGCAGAGCTGTCATGATGGCAAGCCCCTCATCAATCTTGGTCCGGAAATGACTCGTACCGCGAGCCAGGTCGCAGTGGTGCAGATAATAAGGTGTGACCCGCAATGCAGTCAGTGTGCGAAACAGAGCAGTCAGGGTTTCCGTGCAGTTATTGATGCCACGCAGCAATACGGTTTGTGATAAAAGTGGTAATCCGGCATTGGCCAGCAGGGTGATGGCTGTGCGTGCGGCGGGTGTCAGTTCATCAGGGTGATTGGTGTGGATAACAACAAAGATGGCAGTTTGGCGCTGATGCAAAACCGGAATTAATGTTTCAACCCGTTCCGGGGTAACAACAGGAACGCGGCTGTGAAAGCGGATGATATCAACATGAGGTATGCTTTCCAGTCGTGACAATATGCTGTCCAGTCGACGCGGGGACAGGGTCATGGGATCCCCACCGGTCAGGATCACTTCGTGGATGGCAGGATGCTGTGCGATGTAGTCAAGTGCGATATCCAGTTGATCGCCCGGAAGCGGACCTGCTGCGCCGACAACCTCCCGGCGGAAACAAAAGCGGCAATAAACATCACAGGTCTGGGTGATATGCAGGATCACCCGGTCGGGATAGCGATGGGTCAGGCCCGGTGTCGGGCTGTGTGCCTGATCTCCGATCGGGTCCGGAAGTTCGGAGGGGTGGGTACGTAATTCCCGTGGATCAGGCAGGAACTGTGCTGTGATACCCGGAGCCGATTGCTGCATTGTGGGGGTAATACGGATACGAAAATCTTGCGCAATGCGCTGAAGGATGTCTGCATCCCCGGAAGATGCCAGGCCCGCAGCTATCAGGTCATCCACAGAGGTCAGCGCCGTATCACCCATCTGCCTGACCTGTATGCCGGTCAGTTCAGGGTTGCCTGCAGCGGGTAATATCCGTCGCAGAATTCGCCAAAATTGGCTGTCAGTTCGGGGTGTTCGACCGGTTCGCCAGAACTGTCAGGGACCAGATTTTGCTCCGAGACATAGGCGACATAATAGGTCGTTTCGGCTTCGGCATAAAGATGGTAGAATGGCTGGTCCCTGTCCGGCCGACTGTCTTCGGGAATGGATTCGTACCATTCCTCCGAATTGGCGAACATGGGGTCGATATCGAACACGACGCCGCGAAACGGGTGCGAACGATGTCGCACCACTTGCCCGATCATGTATTTTGCCGCTCTCGTTTCCATCCGGCACCTCTATCGAATTTCGTAGCTTTACGACTTCGGGGTTAAACTGTCTATGGACAGGTTAGAATAGGTAATTACACAAAAAATAAAACAATCAGTTCAGATTTTGTTGCCCCGAAGGTCATCCCTTCTATACGGAACCGGTGCGAATTTGCACTGTATTCATTTGCATATGATGACTATGGCCAGTGTGTGCGGGGTAATCAGGGACTGACGGGCGTAAACATGCCACAGGCAAAAAGTGTTTCCTGAACAGTTTACTTTATGATCTTATATTTTGTCTGATCGCGATCTTTTGAATAATGTGCGAAAAGAGAATGTCTAGGTCACAAGCAGATCGGCCAGCACCAATCCCATGACGCGGGCCGAATCCAGCATGTCATCTACTCCGATCCATTCATCGGGCTGATGGGCCAGTTCCAGGATTCCGGGACCGTAAGCAATGCAGTTTTTCAGCTTGCCGATCCGGTCAATATGTTTCTGATCATAGGTGCCGGGGCTGACAACATAACCGGCCTGAAGACCAAGGACCCGTTCGATTGCTGCAGCTGTCGTGCGGACTACAGGGGCATCGTGTCCGGTCATTGATGGCGCTACCTCGAACAGGTCGCGTATTTCATACCGGAAATCCGGCCGGTTCGTGCCGACCCGTTTCATCAGTGATGTGATTTCCTGCTTTACCTCTGTGATGTCTTCTTCGATCAGGAAGCGACGGTCTATGACGATGCGACAGCGATCAGGGACACAGGGGGCGGGCAGACCGGTATAGTCGGGACCCGGATCAGGCTCTCCGCCATGGATGGAATTGATGTTCAGTGTAGATGAACGGGCCCCGTCTGGAATGACCGGCATTCCGGTCCGCTTTGTCGCCAGAAGTGGCCAGAGCGTGTTTTCCATTTCTTCCAGAACCGCGCTCATGTGACGGATGGCGCTGTCACCCAGAAACGGCATCGAACCATGAGCAATGCGTCCGTGGGTTTCGATTTCAGCCCACCAGACGCCACGATGGCCAAGGCAGATGCGATCCTTGTGCAGCGGTTCGGGAATGATGACGTGCTGAACGTTGATGAAGGCACCATGTTCCGCAAGAAATGCCACACCACCATATCCGCCGGTCTCCTCATCCGCAGTGGCGGAAATCTCAACCCGGCCGGCATATTCGGGGAAGGTTTCGATGAATGCTTCAGCTGCAATGATGGATGCGGCCAACCCGCCTTTCATGTCGCAGGCTCCACGGCCATAGATACGACCTTCATCTGCATCATATTCGGCAGCCAGCGGATCACGGGTCCAGCCGTGGCCGATCTCGACTACATCGTGATGGCTGTTGAAATGGACGCAGTCGCCCGGAGTTGCGCCTTGCCGGTGGGCGATGATGTTCCAGCGGGGATAGGTTTCGCTGTCGCCTGGTGACCCTTTTGCGCGGATCAGTTCACACAGGAACCCTTTCGGCGTCAGGCGAGCCTCCAGATATTCGCAGATATCACGGTAATTCCGGCCCGGTGGGTTTAATGTGGGAATGCGGATCAGATCCTGTGTCAGGCGGATAAGGTCGCCGCGGCGGGCGATAATTGCATGACTGAGCTGCTCCATTACATAAATATTGATATATCATGCACCTTCTGTCCAGAAGATGTATTATTCGATCTCGATTCACGGGAACGGGTCTTGTATGCCCGGCATTAGAACATAGAGTTTTGTTTAACCGTCGCAGTCAGGAGTCTCAGATGTCATCGCTCGACCAGAAAATTACCGATACGCAGAAGCAGATCGTGTTGACGCAGGGCAAAATCGCGGAGGTATCGAGCAGACTTGCGACAGCCACCACGCGGGCCGATGTGGCTGAACCAGCAATTAATATCGCCAATGCGACTCTTGCCGATGTGCATGCCCATACCGAGACGATGAATGGGAATATTGCCGAACTGATCATGGGGCTGGATGATGTGACCGCAGGCTTCTCGAAGGATTTCGAACAGCTGCGTTCCAAGACCGGATGGGAAAGCTTTATCGGTTTTTTTGCCCGGGGCAAGGCTGAAGCGATGCGACAGGAGCGGCTGCGGTCTGCTTCGATTGATGACAAGTTGCAGGATCTCATCTCAAAATCCGATGTAATCACCCGGCTTCTGCAGGAACAGTTGACCCAGCTGAATGATCAGAAGGATAAGGTTGAAGCAAACCTGACCGCGACACTGGATGACCGGGAAGCAACCGTCGATGTGCTGGAGGAACTGCGAGCCAAAATTGCCGCGATGGATCCAAAGCTGATCGAACTGGAAAACAAGGTGGCAAGCACGACCGATCCCAGCGATCGCACAAGGCTGGAAACCGAATTGGCCAATGCCAACAAGGAACATAATGCGATGGTGCAGGATGAACAGGTTGCACTGGCCAAATCGCAAACGCTGGAACGCTATATCGAAGCAGGGAAAACCTGGGTGGACAGCCTTCAGAACCAGGCAGCTACGCAGATGGTCCTGATCAACAAGTTGCAGACAGATACCAAGCAGCGTGTAGTCCTGTATGACGCCCTGACCAAATCGCTGAAAACCGCGCAGCAACAGGATGTTGCCCACCGCATTAACGAGATCGGTGTGAAAACCGATCAGGAGGCTCAGGCCCAGATGGCTGCTATCGGCACGGCCACGAATGACCGTATGGCCGATATGCTGGAAGCCCATGGCGATCACATGGTCTTTGCCCGCAAGGTTCTGGAAGAAAAGGCAAAGGCGGATGAACGTTTTGCCCGCCGCTTTACTGCAATTGTCGAAAAGCACGACAAGAACCTATATGGTGGTTGATTGTCATCTGACAGGTGGCATGGCCGGTTTGACTGGCCCTGCCGGGCTTCTGGCGGACGGAGATGGCATGAGAGGTAAGCGATGAGCAGTGACCGCGCGGGGAATCTTGATGCCGATCATCGCCAGCTTGAAGATGATCTGATTGCGCGCCGGTATTTTGAAAAAATGCGACTGATTGTCAGCACCTTGCCGGCAGTTCAGCAAGAAGCCGTGCGTGACAGGATCTTCACCCGGACAGAGGTGGAGATTCTCGATTCCTATCTTCAGGCCATGCTCCATTCGGTCAGGGCACTGTCAATGAAATACCTTGTCTCCGGTCGGATTGAAGGGCCGTTGCGGCGTTTCCTGACCATCGACATTCACGAATCCGGCTATCCGGTCTGGTCTGAGATCGCACAGATGGCCGCTGATGCCGCTCAGGCTGGTGACCAGCTTGCACGGACACAGGATGCGATACAGATCAAGGATGAAATGGTGCGCCAGATTGTCGGGGATCTGAGTATTCCGACGCGGCTGCAATACGCGCTTTCGCAGCGATATTACTATGAGGACCTGGCGCGGGGCGGATTGTTCTGGCCGCAGATGCATCCGCAGGCCTACTGGTTGTCTGATGCCGGGAAGCGGCGGCGTTGGTTGATTCACTGGGCTGTTTACGACAGCCAGATGAATGTACCGGTAATCTATTTGATGGATTGCGATGACAGTGGACGACGTCCACTGGCAGAGGATTCCAAGCGCTGGCCTGAGGTCTGTGCTCATCTGATGGCGCAATCGGTCACTGAATTGCAGCTGGTGACCATTGCGCAGGGATTTGACCACGATTTTGACAACCTGCATCCACATCGGTTGCGCAGGATCATGCTGGGTCCGGTCTATTCGCAGCAATTCACCAGACAGCAGGGACCGATCCGTAACGTGTTGGATAATGCCCGTGCCCCGACAGGTGAAGACTGGGCCATGGCCATGACTATCGAGGATCTGCAGGCCGAACGGGCGGTCATGCAATCGGCGGGCCTGTTCAGCGTGGCAGAACGACAGATATTCAGGCTCGATCCGCTTGGACAAGGGGAGGGGGTCGGGCAGGGGGCAAGTGCCGTTGAACGTGCTCTGATCCTGCCGGCTCGTCCTTATCAGGCGCTGTTGGAGCTCGATCCGCCCGGTTTTCGGAATATTCGCAAATATGTCCCGCTGCCCGATGGCAGTGTTACCGGATATCGCTGATGACGGATCCGGAAAAGGGGATGGGGCAGGGGCCGATTGCGCCTGTATGACCCGAAGCTTGCCGGGAATTGATCCTGACGGGAAAATCGGGATTACCGGTCGTGGAAGTAAAGAGGAACAGATGGACGTTCGTAACGAAATGGAACTGCCCGAGGCCGGGATCCGGGCCCATTATGCGCAGGCCTTGTCGCTACTGACAGGTTTTGATCATGCCCCGCGGCTTGGCAAGGCTGCAGCGCCGGTTGCTCAGTCTGAGCGTTCACCAGGTATTCCCCGGACCTCACGTTTCCGGTCTACCACGCCGGGCCTTGCCGGTCGTCCGACCCAGCGGGCCGAAGGTATTCGCCTGATTGAACGGATTGAATCCGTGGGTGGTGATGATTTGCCGTCACCCGCTGCCGTGACTGTAGCCCGGAGCATGCGCCGCGCGGCTGCCATTGCCTTTGCCATTACCGATGAAATTGCTGCCTGCTCTGGTGGGGCTGAGTTGAAGCGTGCCAATCTGGAGGGTCGTCTGCCGGGCGAAAGGCATGGCGAGTTTGCTGAGCTTCTGGCCGTGGAATCTCTTGCTGCCTTGTCTGTTCTTGCAAATGCGACAGCCTTTCTGCTGGCGGAACATGCCGGCCCTGAAATCGTTGAGGGCATTACCGCTGACGAAATTCTGACCGATAACCCGCTTGTTGCGTTGCAGGGTGCGTTGTGGGAACTGGATCAGAACCTTGTCCGGATTGCTCATGATGACAAGACCCTGATTGCGACGGTTATTGCATGGGCAGAAGCGCTGTCCACGGCAGTTCAGGCCCGTGCCGAATCTGCACCCCGGACGGGGGTCTTTACCGGTGCAAGCTGGCGTGTGGCTGCTGATGACTTCCCCGTCTCGGGCTTTGCCCCGGCAACCAGGACGCGCGGAAAGCCGGTACAGCTGGCCTTCAAGAAGCCGGAAGAAGTTGTCGGCAATGCCATTGCCAAATACCGGATGATGCGGCTTGCACGGATGCTGGTGGCCTATGACTTTGACCGGCGGATGAACCCTTTTGTCGAGTTGGGTGGCTTCATCTATACCTTCCTGGGTGATGGTAAGCCCGGTACAGGCAAGACCACGTTGATTCAGATGATGGCCGGTCTGATCAATGATTACTGTACAGTCGCGGGATATCCGTTCCGTTATGCGAACCTGTCGATTGATAATGTCGACAGTTATCAGGGCAAGTCCGGTCAGAATGCACGGGCTTTTATCAATAACGTGATTGACCCCGGAGTGATCGGTTTTGGAACGATTGATGATATTGACCAGATTGCCGGTAAGCGCGGTGACAAGCAGTCTTCATCCGGTCAGCAGGAAATTACCGCCGTCCTGATGGAGGCATTTGCTGGAGCTTCAACCATTGTGCGCGGCAATTCAACCTTCGGGATGTTTTCAAACTATGCCGAATCAATTGATGATGCTCTGCGCCAGCGGGCTGGTGCGCGTTTTCTGATCGATGGGCCGAAGACGCAGGCGGATTACATCGACATTCTGTCCCTGCTTCTGGGTAAGCGCCATCAGATCCCGGTTGGGAATCATGAATTGATGAGGGCACAGGTGATCAAAACTGCCGTGGCCGACAGTCTTGAAAAGCATAACCAGCCGCAAGAAGCAGGTCTTGCAAGGGTATGGGACGAGGTTATGGCGGAAACCGGTTCGCTGGATACACTGGCTGAGTTTGGCGCTTATCTGCATGCGATCTCTGTTGCGGATGAACGTTTTACGGGCCGTGCAATCAAGAACATCACTGATGCGATCAAGGCTCGGTCCATGGATTTTGACATGCCGGATGAATGGTTTGAGACCCCCGAACCTTTCCTGCATCAGCCTTACGCCCGTAAGCTGGAAATGATTGAAGCCCTGCGCCAGCCCATTACGAAAGAGATGATTGCGCAGGAAATCAATCGCTATGCTGACAGTGAATGGCGCTATGCAGATAACAGCGATGAAACTGCGATTGAGGAAGCCGTGCGGAACATGGAACGTATAGCAGAAGCGCAAAAGCGGTATCGGGAAGGTGGCGAAGGTTGAATGCCTCCGTCTGCCGCCTTCCCGATTTATCCGGACTGACAGGATTTTCCTGATATTTGCTTAATGCCCGCCGGAAAATACCAGTGTCCGGAAGGGCATCATGGCCACCTGAATCCGCATCAGCATGGCGTGAACCAGACCCAGTGCATCGACAGCGTGAAGCGCAATGCCACGGATAGTTGAGGTGGCGGGATCGGTAATCTCGTCATGATGGTTGGAATAGAGGTTGGCGATGCACTGGCTACCAGGCACAACCTTGCTAAAACCGTCTGTATACAGTGGCTCGAAATAGACCGTGACGGTGCCGTCACGGGCAATGCTGCCGATATCGACCAGACGTTCACCACCTGCGAACTGACCGGTCGCAATATAGTCCTGCTTGTCACTGACGACGATCGGGATTACTTGCCAGGGCGCGGTATCACAGGCAATTTCGCCAATCATACCAACATTGATGACCGGAGCGGCAATCTGGCCAAAACCGGCCTGAACAGATTGACGACCAGCATTGGACGGGATCAATATGCCTGCTGAGCGCAGGATCGGGCTGATGTAATCACCGGGACGCAGGGTGAACTGTTCGACCCGGCCCGAAACCCCGGCGCGGATGGTGGATTTTTCGATTTCGATCTCTGCCTGACGCAGAGAGGCTTCGGCAGTGGCCTTCTGGGCTGGCAGCAACGTATTCAGACGCTCATGTGCAGCGGTGCGGGCGGCTTCAGCAACAGTGACGGCACCTTTGGCGGCTACGGCATTTTGTTGCAGCGTCTCGATTTCACGTCGGGTAACGGCATTGGAACCGGAATCGACAAGGGCCTGTCGTGTATTCAGTTCATCCTCGGCATTGCGCAAGGCGGCCTCTGCCTGGGAAAGGTTGCCATCGGCAGCGGCCAAGTCTGCACTGGCGACAATCATTGCAGCATCGGTTTCGGCAATGATGTGACGCTGCGTTTCGACTGCAGCTTCTTGACGCGAGGTATCAAGGCGAAACAGGGGGGCTCCTTCCTCAACTGTGTCGCTGACATCAAGATAGACCTCTGCGACGCGACCGCTGGCATCGGGCAGGATCGGAACGGTGCGGAACTGGACAGTCACCGCCGTTGATGAGGGATGGTAGAAAAAGACCACGGTAATCAGTGCAATGGTCAGGATGAAGCAGGCGGTAATGCCATAACGCAACTCATACCAGACCGAAAAGAAGGTGATGTCCCGCCCAAGCTGCTTACCTTGTGCATAGCGACGGAAAAGGTAGTCGGGCAGAATGGTGACCAGTGAGCAAAGAATGACTTCAAGCATGATTTACCCCTCTGTCCTGACGGCGGTCTGATCAGCGGATTGCGGATCCGGAGGAAAAGGAATGTCCGGTGGAACTTCTGTGGTGGCTGTATCCTGATTGTGACCGGTCATCCGTTCCAGAGCATTTGAAATCCGGCCGAGGGGGGTGGCAAGGTCCGGCAGGTCGATCAGTGCGAGGATGAGCGCCGCGCCCCATAGCAGGTTGTTATGGGTAAAGAGTGCCAGCAGGCACAGGACAGCAACAAGTTCAAACTGGAATTTCTGGCTCTTATGGGCCAGCCGCTCCGGCAGACTGTGGAGCCACAAGAATGCGATTCCCAGTAGGAACACGACGATCAGAAGGAAGATGCCAACTCCCACCAGAAGTCCGTCAGTTTCACCGGGTGCGGTAATGAAGGATGGGATATAATGGGTCGCGAGCGGATTAATATCACCAGTCAAGGTGTCCTCCAACTTAAATACAATCAAAATGCCTCATGTTTGCTTGTCACTCAGAGCCCATCCTTTGTCAAATTTGTGTGTCTGGTGGGGCTGCTGCATAAATCGGGCACAGTTCATTTCCCTAAGCCTATCCTACAGCCTGTGTGCCTCGGTTCGCGATGGTTTGGTAATCCCCCCGGAAAGCAGGGGGCTTCAAAAGTAGAATTTTCTTGGCAAAGAGCACGAGGAGATTTCGGATGAAGACCAGCAGATACACAGAAGCGCAGATCCTCGCGATCCTGCGCCAGGCCGAAGGCGGGATGCCGGTGGCCGAGCTGTGCCGGGAGCACGGCATGAGCAGCGGGTCGTTCTATAAATGGCGGGCGAAGTATGGCGGCATGGATGCGTCGATGATCAGCCAGATGAAGGCGATCGAGGACGAGAACCGGCGGCTGAAGAAGATGTTCGCCGAACTCAGCATGCAGAACGAATTGCTGAAGGAAGCTCTTGGAAAAAAGTGACGGGGCCATCTCAGCGCCGCGAGATGGCCGCCAACGCAGTCGAACGACGACAGGTCAGCATCGCCCTGTCCTGCCGGACGTTCGGCATCAGCGAGACCTGCTATCGCTACAGTCCGAAGCTGAAGGCAGAGAACGAGTTGATCGCCGATCTTCTGATCGGGCTGACCGAGGCGCGCAAGACCTGGGGTTTCGGGCTGTGGTTCCTGCATCTGCGCAATATCAAAGGCCACCCATGGAACCACAAGCGGGTCTATCGCATCTATTGCGAGCTGCAACTGAACCTGCGGATCAGGCCCCGCAAGCGGCTGAAGCGCGGGAAGCCAGAGGCTCTGGCGGTGCCGGATGCGCCCAATGTCACCTGGTCGTTCATGGCCGACCGGCTGGGGGATGGGCGCCAGTTCCGGCTCTTGAACGTGCTGGACGACTTCAACCGGAAAGGGCTGGGGATCGAGGTGGATTTTTCCCTGCCAGCAGAACGGGTCATCCGCAGCCTCGACCAGATCATCGAATGGCGCGGCAGGCCGGGAAGCATCCGGGTCGACAATGGCCCGGAATATGTCAGTTCCACGCTGACAAACTGGGCAGAAAAGCAGGGCATCGCGCTGAACTACATCCAACCCGGAAAGCCGCAACAAAACGCCTATGTCGAGCGCTGCCACCGGACCGTCCGTCACGAATGGCTCGATCAATACATCATCGAAAGCATCGAGGAGGCTCAGGACTACGCCACGCAATGGCTCTGGACTTGCAACAACGACCGCCCCAACATGGGCATCGGCGGCATCACACCCGCACAGAAGCTGAAAATGGCCGC
>JBKEAB010000098.1:0-5065 GCA_047971845.1 Paracoccus sp. (in: a-proteobacteria)
GAGTAAACACTTGACGACCAATGGAGATGGCGGAGAATCCACTGATATGAAGGCGCGAACAACATGTTCCATCCAGACGAATGCTGGAACTTCCTAAAAGCCGCAGGATATGCCTCAAATTAAACGCAAAACGCTTTAGAGGCCGAAATCGACGCCTGGACCGAACCCCGCAACGCCACCAGTGTGGGCGTGAACTGGCGCTTCTCAACCGATGACGCACGTATCAAACTGAAGCACCTATATCCGCAGATGGGGTGAATCGGAGGACTAGACAACTCCGTCAGTTCGGTTGCCCTCTCTGGAAAACATCAAACTCAGAAACCGGTGCGCCGACTCAGGCCGCATAACCATAAAACCCACAGCGCCGCTCAAACCACTTTCCAACTTTGTCTGGGACATTCCCGAACCATCAGGAATCCTAAACTACTTCACAACGAGGTCCGCGTGCAATGCTCCCGCCGCGTGAATTGACTTTAGAATATCGATCATATCACGAGGCGTGACTCCAAGAGCATTCAACCCCTCAACAAGATCACTCAACGAAGTTTCCCCAGAAATCTCCGCAAAGCCAACCCCCGCCTCTTCGCGAATCTCGGCAAAGGTTCTCGAAACTACAACTGTATCACCATCAGCAAATGGGTTTGGTTGCACCACCTCGGGAGCCTCAGAGACACGAAGAGTTAAATTTCCCTGAGAAACGGCAACACGCGATATACGGACCCTTTCTCCGATTACAATCGTACCAGCCTTATGATCAATAACAACCTTGGCGCGATCCTCCGGGTCGACCACCAGGTTTTCAATTCGGCCCATTATCCGCGCGGGATTTACCTCACCAAGTTCTCGGAACCTGACAACAATAGTGCCACTGTCCATCACAACGGCAAGACGCTTATTAAAATCACGATTAATCACGTCTTCTATTTTGGCAGCAGTGGTAAAATCCGCATTCCGCAATGCAATACGGATATCTTGGATTTGAGCAAAATCAAAGTCAACTTCCCGCTCAACCCGTGCACCGGTCGGAATACTACCACTTGTCGGAACACCCTGCACCACTCGGGAGGCTTCACCAGAAACCGACACACCGCCCGCAATAATCGAACCCTGCGCGACCGCATAGATATTCCCATCAGCAGCCTTCAGAGGCGTCATGACCAACGTGCCGCCAAGCAGGCTTTTTGCGTCACCAATTGTCGAAACACTGACATCAATTCTGCTGCCGGAGCGGGCAAAAGGCGGCAAGGCCGCCGTGACGACAACCGCTGCAACGTTCTTCGATCTGAGTGCATCATCGGTCACATTCACACCGAGGCGTTCAAGTAAGCCAGATAGCATTTCCTCTGTAAAAGGCGCGTTTCTGAAGCTATCACCTGTTCCATCCAGCCCGACAACCAGCCCATATCCAACGAGATCATTCCCCCTGACACCATCAAAATCCGCGACATCCTTAATCCGAACAGAGGCCGCACCGGCAAGGCCGGCAGACAGAAGTAACACCAGAGCAGCAAAAAAATGTCTCACCGCAGGTACTCCGTAAGTTTCAGCCGGGACAGCCGAGCAGTTACCGTATAGAGCGCATCCAGATGGCTTTCAGTTTCTGACAACGCAACCGAGGTTTGAAACGGATCAGCCGCCAAAATATCATTTCGTGCAATATTCAGCGTCGCCGCTGTTGAGGAACTGAGAACTTGACTATCAGCAATGGCTTTCTGGCTGAAACCGACTTGTGCCATTGCAGAGAGCAGTTCCGTTTCTCCACCAACAATCAGATCGGCCCCAGCTTGCATCAACTCATACCGCTGAACATCATTTCCACCGAGAATACTCCGGCTCGCCAGCGCAATCATCGTCAAACCTTCGATCACCCCTCTGACTGGCGAGCTTGACGCATCTATACCAATCTCAATGGTACGATCTTCAGCCACCTTGATTTGGCGGGTCTCATCTACCGTGCCGCGATAGGCATTTGTAAGAAAGCCTCCCGGTGTTGATGTATCAAACCAATCAGAAACGACGGTCACGACATCACTTGCGCTTGTTAGCCCAGATACAAGAGGTTCGATCTGGTCGAGAATCTGGTTGGCGGGAATAAGTGGCGAAAGATCTGTTGCAAGGCCCGAAAACAAGTGTTGACCGGCAAAACTGCTGTTCAGTTGCGAGACAACGGAAGACAAAATATCGGCGGCATCATCCGCACGAGCGGAAGTCGTCAGTTCTGCGGGCCCAATCGGCCCGGCGATGATCTCCAATGCAAGTTCCGATGTGTTACGATGAACATTATCCAAGACATTTTGCATTGCCTCAGTCACAAACGCGGCCTCCGCGGCATTGCGTTGATACTGGTCTAACATCTTAATCCGCGATTCAATTTCATTCAGCGACCTCGTATTGCCCTGAAGCCGCTGCCCGATATCGGCAACCTTGCCACTTGAAAGTTCTTGCGTCAGAATATCCAAGCTTTTTTTCAATTTCGCACTTGAGGCTTGCATAACAAAGGCCCGAGCCTGATCGCCAATAGAGTATATCGTCATGCTTACAACCTCAGCAGTTGATTCATCATTTCGTCAATCGCCTGAATGACCCGCGCGTTCGCGGCGTAGGCCTGTTCATATCGAAGCAGGCTTTGCATTTCGGCATCGCTATCCACGCCATCATCTAAAAATCGAGCGGTAATCGTGCCTGACCGGCTATTTCGAACAGCATTTTCGGTCTCGGAGGTAATACGGCGTGATGACACTCGCGATTCCAGTGCTGCCAAACGCTGTGTCAGCGAGCTGTTTCCATCGAACACACTGCCAGATGGAGGGGACACGACACGATCCAACGCCTCCGACAAGCGTGTAAGCAACCCTGAATCGCCAACAGGACCTGAGGTTGGTGCAGCGAGGCCATCACGTAAGCGCCACAACTCTCCGCCGACATCAGGGTCAACCAGTTCATTCACGGAAATGCGCCCCGCCAAACCCGTCATGTTTGCTGCATTTGCCATGCCCCCAGCATCGGTAAATAGCCCAGGCACTGTGCCGGACAGGCTGGGATCCACCGATGAATCCGACAAACGATTGTGCAGTTCCAATGCAAAGGAATCGATTTCACGCTGAGCTTGGGGCGCCAGTTCATCGCGGATCAGAAAACTTGCAGCCAATGTGCCGCCAGAGAAAAGGCGCATCTGCGAAGCCGTAAGCTCTGCGCCGTCCATCACCAACCGGCCCATTGGCGGTGTACCGACCGTCATATCTGGCGTCAGATGGGGAACAGGTGTCACCTCAAACTGGCTCGGTTTGCTTCCATCCAGCAACACCGCCCCCTCGGATGTAAAAAGAGCGACCTTTCCGGCGTCGCGGGCAACCTCTTGTATAGGAACAATCGTATTGATGCGGTCAATGATCAGTTGCCTTTCATCAATTAAGGATGCCACATCGCTGCCCTGCGCCGAAATGATCGAAATACGCCGATTGAGATAGGCAACCTGATCGAGACTGGTGTTTAATAGATTAACGTCCCGCGAGATGGCGTGACTCGCATTGCTTCGCTGCGCCTGAACCGTATCAGACACGGCGTTCAGGCGCTGTGACAGAATTTGCGCTGCCGATAGAGCACCGCGCAACCGGGTTTCATCGTCAGGCCGGGTCGATGCTTCGGACAAGGCCGCACGGAATGTGCTGAGTGACGTGCCGAGTCCTCCGATTTCTCCGGGAAGCCCTACGGCTCCCTCCATGGCCTTGGCAAAGGAAAGCCGGGTGGAAGCTTCAGCGCTGGCAGCATTCGCCAAGCGCATTTCAGCTAGCAGGCCAGCATTGATAACACGCGCAACGCCATCGATGCGTACACCACCGCCCGCACCACCAAAAGTCTGAGCGCTGACATTCAGTTCGCGGCGAGCATAGCCTGGCGTCATGACATTGGCCAAGTTGGCGGCCACCGTTTCAGTGCCCCGTGCGGTCGCACTTAGCCCCGAAACCGCATTGGATAGCGCTTTTGTGATACTCATCCCATGCCCCTACGAAAATCAGCGTTTGATATTGGTTGTTTCCTGCAACATCTCATCGACCGTCTGAATGACCTTGGCGTTCGACGAATATGCCCTTTGGGTCTGGATCATATGGGTCAGTTCTTCGGCGACATCGGTTGTCGATGCTTCACGCGCATAACCCTGAATGGAACCGGTTGGACCATCCCCTGCATCCCACAGGAAGAAACTGCCCGATGTTGGAGAAATCTTGAATGCCTGAGCATCAAGGGTGATCAGGCCGTTCGGATTGGGCACATCCACCAGAGGAACCTGATACAGGGTTTTGACGAAACCGGTATCATAGGTTGCCTTCAGAAAGCCGTCTTCATCAATTTCAACCGTTGTGAGCTGCCCAACCGGAGATCCGTTTTTGCTGATATTTACCGGCGAAAAGCTGTTTGAAAGTTGGCTCAATCCTGTTGGACCTCCAAGTGTACCAATATGCACGCTCAATGGACCACCAGCAACCGTCAAACCGAGGGTTCCAGTTGCAGGATCGTAGGCTCCGCCGGACAAGGTGGTCACGGTTTTGACGCTGCCAGCATTTGGCATCATGTCTTCGAATTCAATCGTATAGGAGCCAACCAGATTGGTTGCGGGATCAGAAGCCGAATCGCGGATTTCCACATTCCATGTGCATGACATGCCCGCAGGGTCGCTGGTGTCTGGCGTAAAGGTAAAGTCCAGAGATTCCGACGTTCCGAGATTGCCGAAATATTCAATTTTCAGGCTAAGCGGATCGCCCGACGCCGTTGGCAAGGTCTGATCGGCTGGCAGGTTTATCCCAAGATCGACACGGGTTGTCGGATCGCCAGAGGTTTGACTGGCAGCAAGCTTTACCGGCTCCAGCGTTCCCATTGTATCGCGCGATGTCAGCGGAACGGTCCCATCGGACTGCGCGGGCCAGCCGAGAAGGACCAAACCCGATTCGGTTCGCAGAATCCCGTTTGGATCGGTTCTGAACGCACCCGTCCGGGTCATCATCATGGGCAGGGTGTCAAATCCATTGTCCATATCGACGGCAGAGGTCACCGGCAGCATGCCGCGGCC
>JBKEAB010000099.1:0-18860 GCA_047971845.1 Paracoccus sp. (in: a-proteobacteria)
AAGCTTTCACAAACGGTCTGATACCGAAAAACTGATTGCCGGTGCCGGACACACTCTCGAATACCTCCCGCCCTACAGCCCCGATCTCAACAAGATCAAACCGATCCGGGCGCAGGCAAAGGCCATCAGACGACGAACCGGACTGTCCGTCGATGAACTCTTCTCCTGTAAAAAATGGAATCAAAATTAAGTCGTTAGGTTATACTTGGTCGATTGCTGTAGCTATGCGCGTCGGCTGGTATTCGGAGGTCAAGCCATTGCAGGTCATGCAGATGCTTCTGACCAACCGAAAGACGCTGTCAGACAAACAGATCGACATGGACAACGTAATCCGCGGGACGCTGCGGGTGATCGGTATAAAGGTGTCTGGCTGAATTACCCACGCAAGCTTCGAAGCCCGTGTTCGCGTGGCACTGACGGCGCGAACGGCACTACGAGAGCAGTACATGATCCTGCACTGCCAGCTAGTCAAGGCTGTGTGAGCGGACAAGGCATGCCTGAGATTGATGTCAACATCAGTGTCGACCTCGTAGACAAGAGCGAACCTCGTGTGGATACAAAGAATTGCCAGTCGCCGCAGCTGCGGCTGGATAGGGCGTGCTCGACGGTCCGCTCTGCGGGACTTTGCCGCCATTCGTTTTTCCCCAAAGAAGGACTGCTATCCAGGAAAGCTGATTTCACTGGCCGCAACACAGCTTATCAAACCACCGGTGTTTACAGCACGATACAGGGGTCGTGGCGGGCGGGCGGATTCGTCAACATGGCGATGAACCCAACTTCTGATTTCCATCGTTTTCAACGACTGCGACAAAGCGCGATCCGTAATCGTTCGCAAGTTGCGTTTGATATCATTGAAGTGGCTCGGCCTGTGGATTGCAGTCAACACCGGCAAAGTCCATGAGCGCCGGAGCAAATCCTGATCTTCTTCAGCAGTGACATATTGAATTTTGTAGGCAAGGGCAGCAGCGGAAACACCAAGCTCGGTCAGTCGAAACTCTGGACGCAATGGATGGCCATAGCCGGGGTTTCGTTCCAGCAATCCGATCGAGATGAGGTGATCCATGCTTTGCGTGAAAGCAGTCCTGCTCGCTTTGGTGGCGGCAAGCAGTGGCGCTTGTCTCCCGGCAATGCCTGTCTGCAGGCTCGCCAGAATAGGAATGGCCCACGCCCTTGAAGTGGTGTTGACAAAGACCTCAATGTCCATAAAGTATATTTACTATATTTTTGAACATAGGGAAAGACCATGCCGCTTATTTCACTGGAAAAAAACATCACCATTGCGCTGTCAGTCAAAGACCGCCATGCAAGTGCTGAATGGTACGGCAGCATGCTTGGGTTTGAAACGATCTACCACGCGGACGAGGCAGGGTGGTCAGAGCTTCAGACCAATACGACCGGCGTGACAATCGGTTTGGGCGAACACGCCGAACCTGCGCCTGGAAACTGTGTTCCTGTCTTCGGTATCGCTGATCTGGATGCGGCTCGGCAAAAAATGGAACAGGCCGAAGTTAAATTTGACGGTGAAACCGATGTCGTTGAAGGCATGGTGAAGACAGCAACATTCTATGACCCCGACGGCAACGCGATGATGCTTGCCCAGGATTTGACCGGCGGGGCAGGATAGTGCGTGGACCGCTTTTCCTTTAGCGGTCGTTTGAAGTCTCTGCAGCATCGGTGACTCTGGGGCACATAGCGGGTATATGCGAGTTCAGCGCATTCCCTGATCTTCGGTTCATCGCTAGCCACGGCCTGCCGGATCATATGCATTCCTTTGATTTGAAATGCCGGAATACTGCGCCGAAAATGTTACCGTCGCAATGACTGCTAAGGGCTCTTTGCGTCGATCTTCAGGCCACCGGGGCGGGCCCTAAAAAGGACTAGGTGGATCGGCTGCAATCAGACTGGGTGTACAATTCCCCGTATCGGAACCCGATGCGGGGAATTTTTGTTGGTTGCCCGAAAGCAAATACCTTCCGATTATCTGACAGGAGACCGACCATGAAGCTTTCGGATATGTTTTCCAGTCTTTCCCGTAGCGCTCAGGATATGGAAGCACGGGTTTCCAAATGGCAGGAAGATCTTGGTAATCAGAGTGATGAGCTGATGGCCAGTGCCAGGAAATGGCTGGCTGCGGCACAGGAACGCGACACGGAACTGAAGGCAGAAGCTAGGACCTATTTTGATGATGCCAGTGAACAAGTGAAAGCGCAGTGGGCCAAGGCCGAGGCTGACTGGGACACCGAGGTTGCAAAGGTAAAGGCCAAGGCTGCGGAAATGCGCCAAACCGCTGAAACCATGCGGGCTGATGAAACTGCCGATTGGTATGAAGCTTATGCGGCCCATATGGTTTCATACGCACAGCAGATGCAGGAAGAGGCAAGCAATGCTATTGCCAAGGCTGCTGAAGCCCGTGCGAAGGCGGATGCCGGAAAGGCGTGATTGATCTGGGGCAATGGCGGAAGCGTGGGATTGGCCATGCTTCCGTTAGCTGTTTATGCTGATAAACCTTTGGTGTTGCGCCGTGCGTCCGGCAGGTGTTGCACCGCTTAGTAATTTGTAATCAAATGGATTATTTTTGATAATGCCTCTGCGTGATGGGTTGTGGGTTGACTTTGCGAACGCCTTTAGGTAGAAATTTTCCATGCTGGAAGAAATAGGCAAGCGGCTGGGTCACTGACCCAAGGCCGCTTTTTTGTTTACTGGCCCGTGCGGACAGATCACGAGGCGGGGCATGCTGGATGACAGTAACTTTCGATCCGGGGTCGGAACAGGCTGAAGGGCCGTTCGAACCCCAGAGCGCGATGGAGACAATTGAAATTGCCAGTGGTGTCTTTCGGGACGTTGCTGAAGACATGGAACGGCTGCGGCGCAAGTTGCAGGCGGGTGAGATGGGTGAGCTGAAAGATGCAGCTGCCATGGCACGCAGCTTGCGTAATGCGACACAGCAAATGCTTGAGGAAAGGAACAGGGTTGACAAGCTTCGCAAAGAAATTGCCGGAAGCATCGGAGAAGGTTGTTTCGACCTCGAAGCGGCCCGTGATGAAATCGGGCGCCGCCTGGCTTGCCTCCGCCGCGCCGGAGGAGGTTGATGCATTCCTGTCGGGCCTGAGCGATAATGCTCTGGCCAGCCTGCCGTGGATTTTTGAGTTCTGGGCATTGCCACATCAGATCCCGCCACGGGGGGACTGGAAAAGCTGGGTCATTATGGGTGGGCGCGGGGCAGGCAAGACACGGGCAGGTTCTGAATGGGTGCGGCGCAAGGTTGAGGGTGCTACCCCGGAAGCACCGGGGGAGTGCAGCCGGATTGCCCTGATTGGAGAAACCATTGATCAGGCCCGTGAAGTGATGGTGTTTGGAGACAGCGGAATACTGGCCTGCTCACCACCTGACCGGCGTCCGCAATGGGAGGCCACCCGCCGCCGGCTGATCTGGCCGAACGGTGCGGTGGCGATGGTTTATTCTGCGCATGAACCGGAAGCCCTGCGTGGTCCTCAGTTTGATGGGGCCTGGGTTGATGAACTGGCAAAGTGGAAAAAAGCAGGAGACACATGGGACATGCTGCAGTTTGCCCTGCGGCTGGGCAGCCATCCGCAGCAGGTTGTAACGACGACACCCCGCAATGTTGAGGTGCTCAAGCGTATTCTGCAAAATGCATCTACAGTAACGACACATGCCCCGACCGATGCCAATCGTGCCTATCTGGCAGAGAGTTTTCTGGCAGAGATTGAAACCCGGTATGGGGGAACGCGACTGGGCCGGCAGGAGCTGGAAGGGGTTTTGCTGGAAGATACCGAAGATGCACTGTGGACAACGGCGATGATCGAATCTGCCCGGGTCGATCGTTTGCCTTCACTGGACCGCATTGTCGTTGCGGTTGATCCGGCGATGACTTCGGGGTCAGGTTCGGATGAGTGCGGGATTGTTGTCGCCGGAGTCGTGATGAACGGATCACCGAAGGACTGGCGGGCTTATGTCATTGAAGATGCGACTGTCAGGGGCGGACCGGGTGAATGGGCCAGGGCTGCGATTTCCGCTCGGGATCGTCACAGGGCCGAAAAGCTTGTTGCTGAGGTCAATCAGGGTGGTGATCTGGTTGAAAGTGTAGTGCGGCAGATTGATCCGCTGGTGCCTTTCCGGGCTTTGCGTGCAAGCCGTGGCAAGGCTTTGAGGGCAGAACCGGTGGCAGCGCTGTATGAGCAGGGGCGGATCAGGCACCTGCATGGGTCATCACTGGGGGCGCTGGAAGACCAGATGTGTCGCATGACGCTGCGCGGGTATGAGGGACGGGATTCGCCGGATCGGCTGGATGCCATGGTCTGGGCAATGCATGAGCTGATGATTGAGCCTGCCGCCAGTTTCAGACAACCGCAAATGCGCAGCCTGTGAAGAACGGCCGGGACCTCACTCCGGATCCCGGAATATCTGAACCAGAATGAAGGGCCGCCCCTTGGGGTGGTCCTTTTTCATTGAAGGACAAGGAGATCGAGGCATGGCGTTTCGTTTATTTTCCCGGAGGCAGGAAGCCGTTTCGGTGATAGAAAAGAAGGCAAGCGCCAGCGGGCGTGTGGCGGCCCTGGCGGCGGGTTATGGGCGTACTGTCTGGTCTGCGCGAGATTCGGGGACCCTGACCCGTGGCGGGTTTATCAGTAATCCGGTCGGTTTCCGGGCCGTACGTCTGATTGCTGAAGCTGCGGCAGCGGTGCCGTTGATCTGTCAGGATCATGAGCGTCGCTATGACAGTCATCCGGTACTGGAACTGTTGCGCAGGCCCAATCCGGGACAGGGACGGGCTGAACTGTTTGAAACACTGTTTGGTCAGATATTACTGAGTGGGAACGGCTATCTGGAAGCCGTAGGGGTATCTGGCAGCCGCCTTCCGGCGGAATTGCATGTGCTGCGTTCGGATCGGATGAGTGTTGTTCCAGGAGCGGATGGCTGGCCTGTTGCATTTGAATATGCCGTCGGTGGGCGCAAGCATCGTTTCGACATGACGGGCAGTCCGGACCCGATCTGCCATATCAAGAGCTTTCACCCGAGTGATGACCACTATGGCTTGTCGCCATTGCAGGCAGCTGCGGTCGCGGTGGATGTACATAATAGTGCATCAGCCTGGTCGAAGGCGTTGCTGGATAATGCGGCACGACCATCCGGTGCGATCATCTACAGGGGGCCGGACGGGCATGGAAATTTGTCATCCGAGCAATATGACCGGCTGATCATTGAGATGGAGACCCATCATCAGGGTGCACGCAATGCCGGGAGGCCGATGCTTCTGGAAGGCGGTCTGGACTGGAAACCGATGGGTTTCTCACCATCTGATATGGAATTTCATCAGACCAAGCAGGCTGCTGCGCGTGAAATTGCACAGGCATTCGGGGTGCCTCCTATGCTGATCGGCATTCCGGGAGACGCGACCTATGCCAATTATGCCGAGGCATATCGGGCGTTTTACCGGCTGACGGTCTTGCCGCTGGTCGCACGTGTTGCTGCTTCGGTTGCATGGTTCTTGTCAGAACACCTGGGTGATGAGGTCGATCTGAAGCCGGATCCCGATCAGGTTCCTGCACTGGCTGAGGAGCGGGATCAGCAGTGGGGGCGGATTGGTTCAGCGGGCTTCCTGACGGATTCTGAAAAACGCCAGGCCCTTGGCCTGCCACCTGTAGCCGTGCCGGAAGAGGTATGAAATGGAGGGTTTTCGCTTTGCCGAGTCCATAGATCTCCATCATCACCGTTTCGAGGCGCAGGAGCGCGTCATGGCCTTACAGTTCGGGGCTGTCGATAAACGGCTGGAACGGATCGAGGCGCTGATTGAAGGGCTTGAAAAGCGGTTGTGGATGACCGTGTACGGCGTGGTTGGGGTGATCCTGACACAGGCTGTTCAGTCAATCATCGAATTTGCACCGAAAGGAGGCTGACTGATGGAAAGCGGTCTGGAGTTGAAATTTGCCGGCGGCAGGCCGGTCATGACCGAGGGAGCGGTTATTGAAGGGTATGCGAGCCGCTTTGGCCTGCCCGATCAGGGTGGGGATATCGTGGTGAAGGGTGCGTTTGATGCCTCGCTGACCCGGCTTGCCGCCAGAGGCGATAAAGTGCGGATGTTGTGGCAGCACGATCCCGCGAAACCTATTGGTATCTGGGATGAAATCCGTGAGGATGATCAGGGATTATGGGTCAGGGGCCGGCTTTTGCCGGAGGTAACACTGGCACGTGAGGCGGCAACACTGATTGAGGCTGGGGCCATTGAAGGTTTGTCCATCGGCTATCGCACGATCCGCACTGAAAAGGATGGCAAAGGCCACCGTCTGCTGACCGAAATCGAATTGTGGGAAGTATCCCTGGTCACTTTTCCGATGTTGCCGGAAGCCAGGATTGGCCGGAAGGAATCCGGAGATGACACGCTTGAATTTGCCGCTGCCTTGCTTGCTGCGGCTGAGGCATTGCGGGGGTGATCCCGCTGCCATGGTTCGGGTGATGGGTCGCATCACCCGTACAGACGGGGGCTGCCCCGATCATTGATGAGGAGATGCTGATGACTGAGGTCAAGGCCGGGGCGGTCAATGCCCCCGGTGAGCTGAAGGGTGCGCTTCTTGGGTTTGTCGAGGAACTCAAGGGTTTTCGCCAGGATGTACAAGAAAAACTCAATGCACAGGATGATCGTATGAGCAAGTTTGAGCGTAAGAACACATTCCGAAACCGTAGTCCGCTGTCGACGGAATCCAATCCGGAAGTGCCTCATCAAAAGGCGTTCAACGCCTATCTGCGAAATGGTGATGATGCCGGCTTGCGTAGTCTTGCCATTGAAGAAAAAGGGCTGACGACATCGGCCGAGGGTGGTTTCCTGGCAGCCCCCCAGATTGCGCAGACAGTTCAGGGTTCACTGTCCGGGGCAGGATCCTTGCGGGCTCTGGCAAATGTTGTGACGGTGGATGCGGCAAGCTATGATGTGCTGATTGATCGTGATGACATGACGACGGGTTGGGCGAATGAGGATGATGCAACCGAAACCGGGGCTTCGGGTGTAGAACGGATTTCGATCCCGTTGCATGAGCTGTCGGCCATGCCGAAAGCCAGTCAGCGGCTGCTGGATGATGCGGCGTTTGATGTCGAGACATGGCTGGCAGAACGAATTGCCGACAAGTTTTCCCGCGCTGAAGCTCATGCATTTCTGAATGGTGACGGGCTGGATAAGCCGGTTGGGCTTCTGAACAGCATGTTTGATCCGGGTGGGCAGGGCACCATTGGGGCCATTGGTGAACTGTCGACGGGTGTTGCCGGGGGATTTGATGCCAACAATGCAGCTGAAGTCCTGATCGATCTGGTTTATGCGCTGCCTGCCCAGCATCGTGCCAATGCTGCCTTTATCATGAGCTCCAAGACTGCCGCGACGGTGCGCAAGCTGAAGGATGGTGATGGCCGGTTTATCTGGGCTGACAGTTTGGCTGCTGGTGAACCTGCACGCTTGCTTGGATATCCGGTCATGCTGGCAGAGGATATGCCCGAGATCGCGGTTGATAGCTATTCGATTTTGTTTGGTGATATCAAATCTGCTTATACCATTGTTGAGCGTCCGGAACTGCGTGTGTTGCGTGATCCGTTCTCGGCCAAGCCACATGTGCTGTTTTATGCGAGCAAGCGTGTCGGAGGCGGGCTTGTTGATGGCCGTGCTGTGAAGGTTCTGAAGTTCGGCGCCTGATTTTGGGCTGTCGATGCCGCACCGGCTGCCGGCCTGCCGGTACAGCAACTGTCCGCACATGCCCGGGCAGGTGGCCGGTGCGGCTTTTCCCTGTGGATATCCGGCCTGATTGGCCTGCTTCGGACGGGAGGTTCGGGATGATACTTGTCGAAATGACGACACCGGCAGATGCGGTGCTGCCGGTGGCCGGATTACGGACGCATCTGCGGTTCGGATCTGGTTTCGAATTAGCTGCAACGGTCGATGAAGACCGGGCTCTGGCCGGATTTCTGCGTGCTGCGATGGCGACGATTGAAGGACGGACGGGCAAGGCCCTGCTGCGCCGCAGCTATCGCATGGTGCTGGATAACTGGCGTGATGACAGCGCTCAGCCATTGCCGATGGCCCCGGTTGATGTGGTCGAATCAGTGGTGATTGAATCTGCGGATGGATCGGCCGATCCGTTGCCAGCCAATAGCTGGTATCTGGTTGAGGATATGACACGTCCGATGATCCGGCCACGCTCAGGGCTTTTGCCACCAGTCCGGAATGGCGGACGGATTGTTCTGCGTTTTACTGCAGGGTTTGCAGATGACTGGTCCGGTGTGCCGGTTGATCTGGCCCAGGCTGTGATGATGCTGGCGGCACGATATTATGAAGATCGCAGTGATGACGGTGCGCGTCATGCTTTGCCCATGGGGGTCAGTGTGCTGATTGAACGTTGGCGGGCAGTCCGGGTTCTGGCCGGGCGAGGTGGGCGCTGATGACGATACCTAGGCTGAATGTTCCCCTGATACTGGAAACCAAGAACCGCCTGCCTGATGGAATGGGTGGCTATCATACGGTTTGGAATCCGTTGGGGCTCTTGCATGCGCAGATGGATTCAGGGTCGGGTCGCCTGCGCGGCGGGGAGGCCGGTGCGGAAAGTGAAGTCGGATGGAAAATTACACTGCGTGCTTTCCCGTCGGGAGATCCACGCAGGCCAGTGGCCGGACAGAGGCTGCGCATGGGACAACGGGTCTTTCGTGTCGATGCCGTGGCTGAAGCGGATTTTTCAGGCAGGTATCTGATGATTGCCGCTCAGGAGGAGTGAGGATGAGTTATTTTGCGTCGGCAGCGCTTCAGGGCGCTGTCTATCAATGCCTGCGTTCTGATGCAGGGGTCATCAATCTGGTTGGTGATGCGGTCTATGATGCTTTGCCGATTGATCCACCGGGCGGCGTTTATATTTCGCTTGGACCTGAAGAGGTGATGGATCTGTCTGACAGTGGTGGGACAGCCGCGCGGCACGATTTTGTCGTTTCGGTTCTGGCCGGTACTGATCAGGGTGCAGGATTTCGTGCGGTCAAGGAAGCAGCTGTTGCGGTCAGTACCGCGCTTGAGGGGACTGAGCTTGTGACTGATACCGGTCATGTTGCTGGTCTCTGGTTTCTGCGTGCCCGTGCCAAACGGGTGGAAAATGGCGCTGAACGACGGGTTGATCTGACCTTTCGTGCGCTGATGGATTTGGCCTGAGGAGAAAAATATGGCGGTTCAGAACGGACGTGATCTGCTGATCAAGATGGACATGACCGGTGCCGGAGAGTTTGAGACGGTTGCCGGCCTGCGGGCCACGCGTATCAGCTTTAACGCTGAAACAGTTGATGTCACCAGTCTGGAAAGTGAAGGACGTTGGCGAGAACTATTGGGCGGGGCGGGGGTCCGGTCGGCTTCAATCTCGGGATCGGGTGTATTTCGTGATGCTGCAACGGATGGGCGTGCGAGGCAGGTTTTCTTTGATGGGGAAGTGCCGGACTGTCAGGTTATTATCCCCGATTTTGGCGTTATTGAGGGTCCGTTTCAGCTTACGTCACTGGAATATTCCGGCAGCCATGATGGTGAAGCGACCTATGAAATAGCACTTGCCAGTGCTGGTGCGCTGAATTTTGTGACACTTTGAGATGGTGAACCCGATGCGCGGTGAGGTTGAAATTATGCTGGATGGAGTTCCCCATATTGCCCGCCTGACCCTGGGAGCCCTGGCCGAACTGGAGACCGAACTGGCGACCGGTTCTCTGGTTGAGATGGCCGGGCGCTTTGAAGAGGGACAGTTTTCGGCTGTGGATGTGATTGCCGTGGTTGTTGCCGGGCTTCGTGGCGGGGGATGGCGTGGTACGCGTGCAGAGTTGCTGGTGGCTGAGATCGCAGGTGGGCCGGTAGGTGCAGCCCAGGCGGCAGCGCAACTTCTGGCCCGCGCTTTCAGTGTGCCGGCAGGATGATACGGCTGGATTGGGCCGGTTTGACCCGTGCCGGAATGCAGGGGCTGGGTTTGACGCCGGATGTGTTCTGGTCGCTGACCCCGGCAGAACTGGTGCTGATGCTGGGCATAGATCCCGGTGCTTCCCCGATGACGCGATCCCGGCTGGAAACCTTGGCACGTGCCTGGCCGGATATCAAGGCCAAGGAGGAACAGGATGATGGATAAGAATGGATTTGGTCAGAGCGGTGATGAGTTGGGGCGGCAATTGGATCAGTCAGCAAGTATCACGGCGGCATTTTCTGCTGAACTGACACGTATGCAGAGATCCATGTGGCTGACAGGACGTGAGGTAGATAGCTTTGCCAGCGGAATTGGTGGTGAGCTGAAGCGTGCGTTTGATGGGTTGATCTTTGATGGAATGAAGCTGAATGATGCGTTGAAGGGCATTGCCCGGAGCATGGCTGATACAGCCTATTCCATTGCCATGAAGCCGGTTAGGGACGCCGTTTCAGGTGTTGTGTCGCAAGGCATTAATAACATCATGTCGGCAGGTATGCCTTTTGCTGATGGGGGGGCTTTCAGTCAGGGTCATGTGACGGCCTTTGCGAAGGGTGGAATTGTCAGCCGGCCCACGCATTTTTTGATGCGCGGTGGTCTGGGATTAATGGGAGAGGCCGGGCCGGAAGCCATTATGCCGTTGCAACGAGGTGCAGATGGCCGGTTGGGTGTGGCGTCCGCTGGCAGTCAGATACGGCCCATGAACGTTAATATCACCGTCAATACGCCGGATGTTACGGGTTTTGCCCGCAGCCAAAGCCAGATTGCCGCCCAGATGGGGCGGATGCTGGCACGCGGCCAACGTAATCTGTGAGGCACCATGTTCCATGAAATCCGCTTTCCCGCGAATCTGTCCTTTGGATCCATTGGTGGACCCGAGCGGCGAACTGAGATTGTCACGCTGACCAATGGCTATGAGGAACGGAATACCCCCTGGGCGCATTCCCGGCGTCATTATGATGCCGGTCTGGGACTTCGCTCCCTGGATGATATTGAGGCACTGATTGCTTTCTTCGAAGCGCGTGCCGGACAGTTGCATGGTTTTCGCTGGAAGGATTGGGCCGATTACAAAAGCTGTGTACCAAGTTGTGATCCGGCTTATCAGGATCAGATCCTGGGTCGGGGAAACGGCCAGATAACACAGTTTCAGTTGAGTAAGCGCTATGCTTCAGGGCCGTCCGGTTATCTGCGTCCGATCACAAAGCCGGTCAGGGGAACTGTTCGTGCCGGTGTCGGTGACGATGAGATGCGTGAAGGTTTGGATTATGAGGTCGATACGGTATCCGGCATACTTACCTTTACCGAAGCCCCGGGCAATGAGGCGGTTGTGACGGCAGGGTTTGAGTTCGATGTTCCCGTGCGGTTTGATGCCGACAGGATTGCGGTTTCTGTTGCTTCGTTTCAGGCGGGTGACATGCCGCAGGTTCCGGTAATCGAGGTGCGGCAATGACAACCATGACGATTGCGCGGGCCTGGGCAATTACGCGGGCTGATGGACTGACACTGGGGTTTACGGATCATGATGTAGCACTGGAGTTTGCCGGAATAACCTTCCATCCTGATGCCGGACTTTCTGCACAGGCTGTCGTTCAGGGAACCGGGCTTGCTGTCGATAATACCGAAGCGATTGGTGCCCTTTCAGACGGTGCTATTGAGGAAGGGGAAATCCTGGCTGGCTTCTGGGATGGTGCCGAACTGCGGCAATGGGATGTCGATTGGAGGAATCCTGTTTGTAATCGGTTGATTTTTCGTGGTCATCTGGGTGAGGTGACGCGTGCGGGAGGTGCTTTCAAGGCAGAGCTCCGGGGGTTGTCTGAACCCCTGAACCAGCCTCAGGGGCGTGTGTTTCATCCCAGATGCAGTGCCTTGCTGGGGGACCGGCAGTGCAAGGTGGACATGTCGCAGCCGGGTCTGACAGTTGTTGCGCGGATCAGGGATGTGGATGGCGCCCGGCTGCGGCTGGGTGATGTGTCCGGTTACGAAGACCGCTGGTTTCATAACGGTGCTGCGGAGTTCCTGGGCGGGGCGGCAAAAGGCATTCGTGGACATATCAAGAATGATCGTGCAGTCCCGGGTGGGGTCCGTGAAATTGACCTCTGGACCCGGCCGGGGATTGTTCCGGCGATTGGGGATGAGGTCAGGCTGGAGGCCGGTTGTGACAAGGCCGCTGATACATGCCGGCTGAAGTTTGCCAATTTTCTGAACTTTCGGGGCTTTCCGCATTTGCCGGAGGAGGATTGGCTGATGGCACCTTCCAGGCAGCGGGCCGGGCGTCTGAAAAAACAGGTGCATACAGAGCATGAGGGCGGTCATGACTGAGCATGATGCTGAGGTACTGCGTCTTGCTCGTGGCTGGATTGGCACACCTTACCAGCATCAGGCATCAATACGTGGCGTAGCCACGGATTGTCTGGGTCTGATCCGGGGTATCTGGCGAGAACTATACGGCAATGAACCGGAAGCCACCCCTGCATATACCCCTGATTGGGGGGAATATGACCATGCCGAGTTGCTTTATGCGGGGGCATGCCGGCATCTTCTGAGTGCTGATGGTTCTGAGCGCCCCGGGCAGGTTGTCCTGTTTCGGATGCGACAAGGCGCGGTCGCCAAACATCTGGGCGTGATATCGGCCACGGGTCCCGTATCTGCCTTTATTCATGCCTATGATCGTCATGGAGTTGTTGAAAGTCCGCTTTCAGCGCCATGGCGACAACGGATCGCGGCGCGGTTTCGCTTTCCCTGAACAAGACCTGAACAAGAGGAGTTCCTGATGGCGACGATCCTGTTATCTGCCGCTGGTGCGTCGATTGGCGCAGGGTTTGGTGGCGTGGGTGGTGCGGTCATTGGCCGTGCCATCGGCGCAACGGTTGGGCGCATCATTGATCAGCGGTTGCTGGGCGGAGGCTCTCAGGCCGTAGAAACGGGCCGTATCGACCGGCTGCGTTTGCAAACCACGGGTGAAGGGGTGCCGATCTCATGCATGTGGGGACAGATGCGGGTTCCCGGCCATATCATATGGGCTGCCCCCTTGACGGAGATATCTTCGCGCCAGAGTGGCGGGAAGGGTTCAGGGCCGCGGGTGACCAATATTTCATATCGTCTGAGTGTTGCACTGGCGCTTTGCGAAGGTCCCATCCTTGGGGTTGGCCGGGTTTGGGCGGATGGTGAGGAAATAGCACCATCGGATCTGAATATGCGGGTTTATACTGGGGAAGAAGATCAGCTTCCCGATCCGTGTATCGTCGTACATGAAGGAGAGGATGCTCCTGCATATCGTGATACGGCCTATGTGGTGCTGGAAGAACTGGAGCTTGAACGCTGGGGTAATCGTCTGCCTCAACTGAGCTTTGAAGTGACGAGGGCGGCAAAATCTGGTGGTGGCCTGTCAGAAGATGTGCGTGCTGTGGCAATGATCCCGGGGACAGGTGAGTATTCGCTGGCGACAACCCCGGTCAACCATGATCTGGGGTTGGGGGAGGTCAGGGCGGTGAATAGTGCCTCGATACTTGCCCGGACGGATTTTGTGGCATCGCTGGATATCCTCGGGCGTGAATTACCGGGCGTGGTTTCGGTTTCTCTGGTTGTATCCTGGTTCGGCGATGATTTGCGTGCCGGTCACTGCTCATTGCGCCCCAAGGTGGAGGATGCCGGACATGATGGGGAGGAAATAGCGTGGCGTGCTGGAGGAATAAATCGCCGTGAAGCCCTGGAGGTCGCCAGAAAAGATGGTCGTCCGGTCTATGGCGGAACGCCAGCGGATGGTTCTGTTATTGAATCCTTGCGGGCTATTACACAGTCCGGACGTAAAGCAGTATTTTATCCGTTTGTCCTGATGGAACAACTTTCGGATAACGGCCTGCCGGATCCGTGGAACGGGACGGATCATCAACCGGTCATGCCGTGGCGTGGCCGGATCACCTCCCAAATTGCTCCGGGGTGTAATGGCAGCCCGGATGGAACCGAGGCCAATACCGAAGCCGTTGCGCGGTTCTTTGGCCATGCAGAACGGGATGATTTCAGAGTTGAGAATGGTATTCTAACCTATTTGGGGCCGGATGAGTGGTCATATCGCCGGTTCATTCTGCATTATGCGCATATTTGTGTGCAGGCAGGAGGTGTTGATGCCTTCCTGATCGGATCGGAGATGGTTGGGCTGATGCAATTGCGTGGGCCTGGCAACAGTTTTCCCGCAGTGGAGCAAATGCGTCGGCTGGCTGCCGATGTGCGTGCTATTGTTGGTCCTGATGTAAAGATCAGCTATGCTGCCGATTGGTCGGAATATTTTGGCTATCACCCGGGAGGGGGCGAGGTATTCTTTCACCTTGATGCGCTTTGGGCTGATCCGAATATCGACTTTATCGGGATCGACAATTATATGTCTCTGTCGGATTGGCGTGATGGTGAAGCACATCTGGATGCGGACTGGCTGCGTATTGATGCACCGGATTATCTGGAAGCAAATGTCGCAGGTGGTGAGGGGTATGACTGGTATTATGCCGATCCTGCACATCGCGATTCCCAGATACGAACGCCGATCACTGATGGAGAATATGGGGAGCCATGGGTTTGGCGTTACAAGGATATTGTCGGCTGGTGGGGTAATAGCCATCACAACCGCATCGGTGGTGTACGGCAAGCTGAATCTACGTCATGGATCCCGCGTTCCAAGCCGGTCTGGTTTACTGAACTGGGCTGTGCCGCACTGGATAAGGGAACAAACCAACCCAATAAATTCCTGGATATGTATAGCTCGGAATCGCAATTGCCCTATTATTCGACCGGGCGGCGGGATGATGTCGTGCAGGCCGCATATGTTGCGGCAATAACGCGGTTCTGGTGCAGTCCGGAAAACAATCCCACAGGAACTTATGGGGGGCAGATGATTGACATGTCTCGTGCCCATGTCTGGTGCTGGGATGCGCGACCCTATCCGGCATTCCCCGGTCGTACCGATCTATGGTCTGACGGGCCTGCATGGGATCGTGGGCACTGGCTGAACGGTCGTGCGGGTGCTGTGCCACTGGCATCTGTTGTTGCCGATATCTGTATCCGGGCCGGGGTCGGCAATATCGACGTTTCGGGCTTGTCCGGGGTGGTGCGTGGCTATGTGGCCAGTTCGGCTGAAACTCCGCGGGCCATGTTGCAACCGCTGATGCTGGCTTATGGGTTCGATGCGGTCGAACGTGACGGCCTGCTGAAGTTCATCATGCGTAACGGCTGGATCAGTGCGTCACTGAATGAGCCGGAACTGGTTGAGTTTGAAGACGGAGCACATGAGACCACTCGTGCAGCTGAGGTCGAGATAAGTGGAAGGTTGCGGCTTAGCCATGTTGCAGTAGGTGATGGGTATACGACCTCAACCGTTGAGGCTGCTCTGCCAGGAGATTCTTCGTCGGTCGTTTCCGATAGTGAAATGCCGTTGTTGCTGACATTGTCCGAGGCGCGTTCAACAGCTGAACGTTGGCTGGCAGAATCCCGGCTTGGCAGGGAAACCATTCGCTTTCGCCTGCCACCATCCCAGGCGGCGCTTGGGCCGGGGGATGTTGTGTCCTTGATACGTCGTGGTGATAAAAACCCACATCGCTGGCGTATTGACAGGGTTGAACGGGCGGGTGTGATTACGGTTGATGCGGTTTTGACGGATCCCGAGGTATATCTTCCGGCCGAATTTCAGGAAGAGGGTATCGCGATCTCGCGCTATCAACCGCCCATGCCGGTCTGGCCATTGGTGCTGGACCTGCCGCTCATGCGTGGGAACGAGATCCCTCATGCTCCGCATATAGCTGTATCGGCGCGGCCGTGGCCGGGATCAGTTGCAGTCTATTCATCGAATGACGAAACCAGTAATTTCATGCTGAACACGACCTTGCCACAGAGGGCAATGATCGGGTTGACTCAAGGACCGTTGCAGTATGCGAGATCTGGCCTGATCGACCGGGGGGCCGGGTTGCGCGTACACTTTTCCTCCGGTGGATTGTCGGGCGCGACCTTTCCGGCCCTGCTTCAGGGGGGCAATCTGGTTGCGATTGGTGATGGAACCGCCAATTGCTGGGAAATTATGCAATTCGCACGTGCGGAACCTAGCATGTCAGAACGGGTCTGGACGCTGCATGACCGTCTGCGCGGGCAGTTTGGGACCGAGGCAATGGTTCCGGATGAATGGCCTGAAGGATCAGTTGTTGTGGTTCTGGATGAGGCCCTGAAACAGCTGGTTCTGGAACCCGTTGCCCTTGGTCAGATGCGATACTGGCGCATAGGTCCGGCGATGCGGGGAGTGGATGATCCCAGTTATCGGTTGCGGGCAACATTGACGCGTGGTGCGGGACTGCGTCCTTACCCGCCATGCCATTTGCGGTTGTCTGGTAACCGGCTTGGCTGGATACGGCGCACACGGATATCGGGCGACCGTTGGGATTTACGTGAGGTGCCGCTTGGTGAGGCACGGGAATCCTATCTGATCCGGATCGAGGCGGACGGGAATATACGTGAATTTGAGGTCTCGCAGCCTTCTCTGACCATATCTGATAACTTTCTGAACCATGCCGGGCAGGGTGGGCTGACTGTCCATGTTACGCAGGTTTCCGATGAATATGGGCCAGGTCCCTTCACGAGCAGGAGCTTCTGATGACTGATCAACTGACGTCTCGCTTGGCATTGCCGCTGGTTCAGGCCGCACAGGCGCAAAAGCATGTTACCGTTAATGAATCTCTGGCTCGTCTGGATGGGTTGGTCAATCTGGTATTGATCAGTATATCACGTCTGGAGCCGCCGGTAGCAGTGGTTGACGGGGCTTGCTTTGCGATTCCGTTAGGTGCAGGAAAAGCTTGGGCAGGGCAGGACGGAAAGATCGCTATAGCCTCAAATGGTGGCTGGATCTTTTCTGAACCTCAGGCCGGGATGCGGGCCTTTATAGCTGATGCCGGAGTGAATGCCGTTCATGATGGGACAGGCTGGGTTGAAGGCGCAATGACGCTGGGGGAAGGTGGTTCGGCCCTGGTGGCGCGGACGGCTGAGACCGAAGTGATCATCACAAGTGGTCCCAGTGTAACGACTGATCTGTTCATACCAAATTCTGCTATGGTGATTGGTGTTACGGCACGTGTTATCGAAGCGATTGGCGGGTCACTTGGGAGTTGGCGAATGGGCACGGCCGGTGCACTGGATCGGTTTGGATCAGGGCTGGGCATTCAGCAGGGGGCATGGGCCCGGGGAATGTTGTCGCAGCCGGTGACCTATTGGCAGCCCGAACCGATCCTTTTATCGGCCACTGATGGGGATTTTGCATCAGGTAATGTCCGGATTGCGGCACATTGGCTGGAATTGACATTGCCGCGCTGACGGCTTTCCTGCATTGCTCCTTTGCGCTAGATTACACGCGCAAAGGAGACGGTTATGAACAGTCATACAAAACCGGAACAGACTGCTGCAACGCCCTTGGCCGGGCGTGCCCTTTGGATGCAGATATGCGCCGAAGCGCGTGATGCAGTCATGCGTGAACCACTCCTTGGTGCGCTGATTCATGGTGGTAGTCTGCATCACCATAATCTTCACTCGGTGTTGTCCTATCGTTTTGCTTTGAAACTTGCCTCGGGTGAGATGAGTGAGCAGTTACTGCGTGAACTGGCTGATGCTGCCTATGCCTCCCAACCTGAACTGATTATGGCGGCCGAGGCTGATCTGGGGGCCATATATGAACGGGACCCGGCCACTCATCGCATGATTCAGCCCCTTTTGTTCTTCAAAGGTTTCCAAGCGCTACAAGCTTACCGGATTGGCCATTGGCTATGGTCGGAAGGTCGCCCGGATATGGCCTATTTTGTTCAGATGCGGTGTTCTGAGGCGTTCGGTGTCGATATCCACCCCGCAGCACGCGTTGGCAAGGGAGTGATGATTGATCATGCCCATTCAATTGTCATCGGGGAGACAGCTGTGGTGGGCGATAATGTTTCCATGCTGCACTCTGTGACCCTTGGAGGGACAGGCAAGGCGGATGGTGACCGTCATCCGAAGATCGGGGCGGGGGTCCTGATTGGTGCTGGAGCAAAAGTGCTGGGAAATATTACTGTTGGACGATGCAGCCGTATCGCATCGGGTTCAGTTGTCCTGCATGACGTGCCACCATGCAAGACGGTCGCTGGTGTTCCGGCACAAATTGTCGGTGATGCTGGCTGCGTCGATCCGGCCCTGGCCATGGATCACCTGATTGATGTCAGTGATGTGGATGAAGGGTGATTTCCGGTTCGGCAAGTATTCTCATTTTTATCTATCAAATGCTTTATCGCATTATGTTCAATCGCTTTTGCACTCTCAAAACTGACCATTTGAAGACAGCCCCACAAGGCTTCTGGTTCTGATTGGCTTCCTTTGGTGGCCCAGTTGGATTTTGCCACAGGTTCCGATAACGTATAAATGCTTTCGCATATTTGACGGTGATGCCGGTTCCTTTCAGACTTGCTGAGAGGAGCAAAACATGGACGAGAACGGGAAGCCCAAAGCGATGGTTCAAGTGATCCAGATTGATGAGGTACGGATCGGCGAACATTTGGGTGAGATGGTCCGGGGTACTGTCGAAGAGGCGTTAAATGCGATTCTGGATGCGGAAGCTGATTGGTACAGCCGTATTTTGGCCCTGTCCCGGAATTGTTCTGGTCGGGTGCTCATGTTATGCGGCCTTGTTTTCGCAGGCCACGGGTGATTTCCAGCCGAGGGCCGAGTGTTTTCTGCGCGGGTTATAGAAGCCGTTGATGTATTCGAAGAGTGCGATCTCGACCTCGCGCCGGGTTCGCCAGTCGCGGCGCCAGACCAACTCGGCCTTCAGCGATTTGAAGAAGCTTTCGACGGCTGAATTGTCGTAGCAATTGCCTTTCCCGCTCATGGAAGTCCTGAAGCCAT
>JBKEAB010000100.1:0-7239 GCA_047971845.1 Paracoccus sp. (in: a-proteobacteria)
AAGACCTGCAAGCCGCCGAACGGAAGCGGCCCGAGGTCGCCCTGGCCCGGCGGATCTGGATCACGAAGCGTCAGCCCTTCATGGCCAACATGCTGACGCGGATCGGATTTATTGACGAAACTTCGATCAAGACCAACATGGCCAAGACGACCGGTTGGGCGCCGCGCGGCGAGCGGCTGGTCGACCATGCGCCCTACGGCCACTGGCGCACGCAGTCCTTCATCGCGGCGCGGCGACCTGACCGCCTCGATGCCCCTTGGGTGATTGACGGGCCGATCAATCGCGACCTCTTCGACCTCTATGTCGAGACCCGGCTCGCTCCGATCCTTCAGTGCGGCGATGTTGTCATCCTGGACAACCTCTCCAGCCACAAGAGCCCGAAAGCGTCTGCAACTTTGCGCACCATCGGCTGCTGGTTTCTGCCACTCCCGCCCTACAGCCCAGACCTGAACCCCATCGAGATGGCTTTTGCAAAGCTCAAAGCTCTCCTGCGCAAGGCCGCGGCCCGAACCTACGACGAACTATGGAAGGCCGTCGGCCAGGTCTGCGACCTCTTCACCGAAGACGAATGCCTCAATTATTTCATTGCCGCAGGATGTGAACCCAAATGAGCACGACACGCTCTAGCATACCCGTCACTGAGCCAATAGGATAAAGCCATCCGGGGAAAGGGGAACTGCGCTCGAACCCTGATTGGTGCAACAAAGCCATTGGAGGAAAATATGCATATGAATGAGATGGGAATTTTTGAAATTTCTGACGATGCAGTGAATGAGGTTTCCGGTGCCGGTGGCTTCTTCATTAGTTTCAGGATCTGGTGGTAATATCCACATGTATCCTAGCAGGTTATCGGACCTGCTGGGCCAGTAGGTCCTGTGGATTTTTGGGATTCCGCTTGCTGGCGACCTGTGATTCAAGCTCACCTCTACGTAGGAGATGAGCCTGACGACAGCTTTGACGTCACGTGAGGCCGCCGTATGGCGGACCGATCCGACTTTAAGCCGTAACCTGAAGCCACTTGTTTTTAGTAGGTGGAGTATTCACTCACGCAATTCATCTTACGGTCATGATCCAGATTTCCGCGACCCCCTCTTGAGCAACTGATGTTGCTATAACGGTGGATTACTTCACTGGAGAAAATCAGCCCCGCGTATCTTTGGAATAAAGCCAAAGCAAACCTGCCAGTATTCTCTGGCAGGCCGAGGATCATCAGATCATATTCAAGGCTTGTTTATACATATCGAGGATAGCTTCTTCCTCGGCGATATCGTCCCGGTCGCGTTTACGTAATGCGATAACCTTTTTCATTACCTTGGTGTCGTAACCACGTGCCTTGGCTTCGGCCATGATTTCTTTCTGCCGTTCTGTCACATCCTTCTTTTCCGCATCAAGTTGTTCATATTGTTCAATGAACTGGCGCAGCTCGTCGGCAGCAACATTATAGGAATGATCGTCCTGCATTTTGTCCCCCGTATTTCAAGGCCGCAGTCATAGGTCGTCTTGCCCGGTTCTGCAATCACGGCTAAGCCGGCATCGTCAATGAGAATGGAATAGTAATGTTTGAAACCCTGATCTGGATCGGATCTGCCCTGACCCTTGCCGGGCTGGCTGGAATTGTGTGGTGTATCTGGACGGTCTACAAGACCCGCCGCGCGGGACTGGATGAGGCAGCTTTTCGCGACCGTATGCAGCATGTTGTCATGGTCAATATGTGCGCCCTGATTGCATCAGTGCTGGGCCTGATGGCTGTCATCACCGGGATCATGCTGGGTCAGTAATCCCTCGACAGGGCAACCGGGCATCTCTGCCAGTGCCGCCTCGACCTGCCCGGTTGCCCTGTCCAGATCTGTGAGGTCATCAATTTCTGCCCTGGCATATTCACGATCCGCATAGCGTCCACGATGCTTTGTATACCGGGGGTCATAATGATCGCGCATCAGCAATTCGGCCAACACACGCCATTCACCGGAATCGGCAAGATGTAACCAGTTCTTGATCCGCTCAGCAGGATGTAGTGGGGCAAGGCGGCGCAAGATATTATGTACAAGGCCAGGATCTTCGGCAATGTCAGCATAATCCCGTGCCGAATATTCCGCGCGTGCGCTGACCGGAACGCGTAATACCAGCCGGGGTGCCGCGCATAGGCCGCGCCAGACGGCTTTGGGCAGGGTAACATTCCCGATGCGGGAGCTTTCTGCTTCCACCAGCACCGGGCGGGCCGGATCCAGATATTCCAGAACCGTGGCCAGACGCCCTTCAAACATCTTCTGGCCCGGCTGCTTTCCCATATGCCCAAACAGGCTGCCGCGATGATTGGCCATGGCTTCCAGATCCAGAACCTGATGTCCTCGTGTCGCCAAACGTTTCAGGATTGCAGTCTTGGCGCTGCCGGTATTGCCGTCGAGCACGATTACCCGGCCGGGAAAGCCCAGTTCCTGTACACGCCGGACCACCATGCTGCGCCAGGATTTGTAGCCCCCTTCAAGCCGGCTGACCCGCCAGCCGACCTGGGCAAGAATCGTTGCAAGCGCCTCGGATCTTTGCCCGCCCCGCCAGCAGTAGATCAGTGGCTGCCAGCTTCCATCATGTCCTGATAACGGTCCGGCAATGTGTCGTGCAGCATTTTCTGCCACCAGTGCAGCACCGATCCTGCGCGCATCAAAAGGTGAAACCTGCTTGTATACCATGCCGACATGGGCGCGTTGTTCATCGTCCAGAACCGGCAGGTTGATTGCGCCAGGCAGATGATCTTCTGCAAATTCCGAAGGAGCGCGGACGTCAATAATGTCATCAAACCGGGTCGATGCAGTATTCACCGCATCAACCCTGAATGCCGTTATTCCGCTCTCCACTGCAGGATACCGGTCAATAGACGTAAACTGGTGTTCCGATAGGGGTCTGCTCAAACAATGCCATCACGGCTTCGTTACGCATGCGGATACAACCATTTGACACGGCTCGGCCAATGGAACCCGGCTCAGTCGTGCCATGGATACGGATTGCCGTATCATTGCCTTTGGAATCATAAAGATACAGTGCCCGTGCACCCAGCGGGTTCTTTGGGCCACCCGGCATGCCGTCCTTGTACTTTCCGTACTGCTCAGGTTTGCGCTCAATCATCGCCTTTGTCGGCGTCCAGCTGGGCCACTCAACCTTGCGGCCGATACGGGCGCGACCCTTCCAGACCAGTTCATCCTTGCCAACGGCCACACCGTAACGAATGGCACGGCCGGGCGCAATAACATGGTAAAGGAAGAAATCATCCGACACGACGATGATCGACCCGACCTCAAATCCTTCACGGATCGGAACTTCAGTTGGTTGATAGGGATCAGTCTTTGCCGCCGGCGCGGCCTGGGCCAGAACCAGCGAAGGGGTAACGATCAGGGGCAGGGCAAGCCCAAGGAGTTGGCGGCGGTACATAAACAAATCATCCTGTATCGGCTCTTTTCCTTATCCTATAGGGGCTGGCACCGATTAACTCAATCCTATGGTGGAGCAATCCCCCTTGACAGGAGATGCGTGCGGTCACATCTGTGTCAACATGGAACCTATTGCCAAGCATACGGGCAGCCACAGATCAGGCAAAGCCGCCATACGTCCGCCGCATCTCTGTCGTGGCCGTGGCGGACGTGGATGTCGCTGTCATGTCTCAGCCCGGCGTGGACTGTTCCGTTCCAACCCGGTTCTGACCAGTCGGCCAAGTCGGTTATTGTGGCTGGCTGATACTGGCTGGTCAATGATTGAGGCCCCGGCTCGGGCACCACAATCCCCACAGGCACCGCCTGTCCTGATTTCTGAACTTCCCCTTCCATGGTTTCAGAACAGGACAAGCACATGTCTTCCATCACTGACACAAAATCCGGCCCCGCAGGCCATGAAATCGAACTGACACTGTCCGGGCTCAGCTGCGCATCATGCGTTGGCCGTGCAGAACGCGCATTGGCATCTGTTCCAGGCATTGCCGACCCGCAGGTCAATCTGGCCACCGGTCGCGCCCGTATGCGGCTTGCCGATTCCTCCGCTCTGTCTCAGGCAACTGAAGCACTGGACAAGGCCGGCTATCCGGCGGTTGAGCACCACACTACCCTGAATGTTGCGGACATGACCTGCGCATCATGCGTCGGCAGAGTCGAACGCGCATTGACTGCGCTGCCCGGTGTCAGCGCAGCGCAGGTCAATCTGGTGACTGGGACGGCCGATATAACCCATATCGGCCTGGATCCGGTACAGCTGGCTGAAACAGTTACCCACGCCGGATATAAAGCCACGCTGGTTACAGAGACCGCTCCTCCGGTCGGGCCTGCTCATGATGACGAAGCAGAAAGACTGCGGCAGGCCTTCCTGATTGCGGCTATCCTGACACTGCCGGTTTTCGTGGCTGAGATGGGGGGGCATGTCTTTCCGGCCTTCCATCACTGGCTTGGCACGATCATTCCAACACGGATACTGTGGTTTGTGGAATTCCTGCTGACCACGGCCATTCTGGCCGGTCCCGGACGGGTTTTCTATCGACATGGCATCCCGGCATTGCTGCGTGGTGCCCCCGAGATGAACAGCCTTGTCGTACTTGGTGCCTCTGCTGCTTATCTTTACTCGGTTGTGACTACTTTTGCGCCGGGCGTGCTGCCTGAAGGCGCAAGACATGTCTATTACGAAAGCGCCGCAGTCATCGTGATGCTGATCCTGCTTGGACGCTGGCTGGAGGCACGCGCCAAAGGACAGGCCGGACAAGCCATCAGGCGCTTGCTGGATCTGGCCCCTGCAACCGCGCGGGTTGAGCGTGATGGCAGCATAATTGAATTGCCAGTCGAAGACATCCATCCCGATGATATCATCCAGCTGCGTCCCGGTGAACGCATTGCCGTTGATGGCAAGGTTCTCGACGGACATGGTGCCGTTGACGAATCAATGCTGACAGGGGAACCCCTTCCTGCCGAGAAAGTGCCGGGCGATGCTCTGACCGGGGGCACTGTAAACGGCAATTCCGCGCTGCGTTATCAGGTAATTGCAACCGGGACGGATACGCGACTTGCCGGGATAGTCCGTTTGGTTGAGCAAGCACAGGCCGGAAAGCTGCCGGTTCAGGCCCTTGTCGATCGGATCACACGGGTCTTTGTGCCTGTGGTCATGGTGCTGTCGGCACTGGCCTTTGTCCTGTGGCTGGCCTTCGCTCCTGCACCGGCCTTCCCGCAGGCTCTGGTTGCCGCGATTTCTGTCCTGATCATCGCCTGTCCTTGTGCAATGGGGCTGGCTGTACCGGTTTCCATCCTTGTCGGCACCGGCCGCGGGGCAGAGCTTGGCATCCTGTTCCGGCGTGGTGATGCATTGCAACGGTTGTCCGAGGCCCGCATCGTTGCCTTTGATAAAACCGGCACATTGACAGAGGGACGCCCCACGCTGACCGGAATGGAGACCTCTGGCATTGACCGGACCGGAGCACTGCGCTTGGCCGCCGGGATTGAAGCCGGGTCTGAACATCCGCTGGCCCGCGCTATCCTGATTGCTGCCGATGCTGAAGGGATCACCGCACCGGACGCCCGGGATATTAAAAGCCAACCCGGTCATGGTGTCACCGGAACGGCTGAAGGTCGGCAGATACTGATCGGCAACCTCACGGCATTGCAAACCGCCGGGATCACCCCGGCCCCAGCCTTGGTCTCAGCTGCGGAAATGGCTGCAGCCGGCGGAAATACCCCAGTTCATCTGGCGGTTGACGGTATACATGTGGCTGCAATGTTTGTTGCCGATCCTCCTCGTCGTGAATCGCGTGACGCGATCATGGCTCTGCGCCAGATGGGTCTTGGCACGGCGCTGATTTCCGGGGATGTACAGACTGCTGCAAATGCCGTGGGTCAATCGCTCAGTATTGATCATATAAAGGGCGGCGTCACACCTGAAGCAAAGCTTGCCACACTGGCCGATATGGGGCAGGGCACGGTCTTTGTCGGTGATGGCATCAATGATGCACCGGTGCTGGCGGGGGCCGATACCGGCATAGCCATGGGAACCGGTACGGATATTGCCATCGAAGCGGCCGAGGTTGTTCTGATGCGCGCGGATCCCCGCGCCGTCCCGACAGCAGTCCGGCTGAGCCGGACCGTCATGCGCAATATCCGGCAAAATCTGTTCTGGGCCTTCGCCTACAACGTCTTGCTGATCCCGGTTGCGATGGGAGTTCTGGTGCCATTCGGCGGCCCACAGTTATCCCCCATGCTGGGGGCTGCGGCCATGGCAATGTCATCGGTCTTCGTTGTGACCAATGCCTTGCGTCTGCGCCGGTTTTGATAAATTTCTGATTCAGAAGGCAGGCTGTGTTCCCATATGCGGCCTGTCTTTTTATTCCCGACCCTGTCAAAATTATCGTTTGCTTATGACATGCAACGGATCAAGGGCTGTTTATCCTGTCATGCCCGGATTCGGCAGGCTGAAAGACTGGCCAATCGTCAGGAAAGCAGTCCCCTGGACTGTTTTCTGATCCTCCTCATACGTCGCAACCCAATACGACAGATGCCCGAAGGTCTTCCTGTCCGCCATCGCCCTTGCTGCACTCGTCATTTACTGGCTATGAGTCCTGAGTCTATGAACCGAAGTCCCGTGACGCTGCGCCCCTTCATGCGGGTTTCCATCTCTACTTGGATATTGGAAAGCTTGTTGACCTCTTTCATCGCAGGCTGGATGATATTCCGGTTCAGCGCCTTGAAGGGCTTGTAGCTCGGCATTGTGTCCACGCCCATCAGCTTGCGGAACACTTCAACATCCCACCAAGCTGTGTGACCTATACCCTCGAAGCGATAGCAGTTCTCATAGAGAACCAACGCATGAGCACTGTTCATCTCCCTGAGGACGCTCAGATTAATCTTGGAGTAAACATCTGGATGATAGAGTTTTTCTGCAAGCGCCCGCTCATAGCGATAGGTGCACTTCCCGCCTCTGATCTTGGCGTAGGGCAGGAGTACCATGGCCTCCCAGGAGCGTTGCCCATCCTCTTCGAGCACGTCGAACTCGACCACGGTTTCCATGAGACCCTTGAGCGCGCCCTTCAGATAGCCAATGTTCTTGCTGTCAAAGCCGATTATTTCACAGAGCACTGAGGCGTTAGAGCGTGTCGTGCTCATTTGGGTTCATATCCTGCGGCAATGAAATAATTGAGGCATTCGTCTTCGGTGAAGAGGTCGCAGATCTGGCCGACGGCCTTCCATAGTTCGTCGTAGGTTCGGGCCGCGGCCTTGCGCAGGA
>JBKEAB010000101.1:0-15158 GCA_047971845.1 Paracoccus sp. (in: a-proteobacteria)
GGAAGTCACGCAGGAAGGCGGTCAAATACGACAAGCGCCGCAACCGCATCGGGATCATGTTCGCCAGCCTCAAGGACTGGAGGCGGGTCGCTACGCGATATGATCGATGTCCCAAGGTCTTCCTCTCCGCCGTCGCACTCGCAGCAACCGTCATCTTCTGACTATAAAAAAGAACGAGACTGGAGCCTAATGTTGGCGAGGCCATGGCAACGAAAACTGCAAAAATGTGAACCGGGAGGGACTGAACAGGTATCGGGAATTTTAAAGTAGTTTTCCGCCTCAGTTATGCCGCTGCCACATATCAGACATTGGCTGTTTGAAGCAGGACTGATCAGGCGCCATCCAGTCAAATGATCAATGCGAGCGCCTGCTGCTATAGAAGATCAGATACCGGCCAATCTCTGCACAGAGCACGCTGGCATAAGCCCACAGATAGACCTCATGCAATTTAGCAGGCCGCTGCAGAAGTCAGCGGTCTGGACAATTTCCCTTCTGCATGGGCGGTGACACAGGCTTAGCGCAGGTCGGTGACGACCTCGGCTGCGTCGCCCCCTTGTCGGCACCCAGCGTCAGTTGTCGGGTCGATCCGGAGGAATGGCGATGGATCATATCGAGGGCGGCGCCCCGTTCGCCATGTCCGTCTGCCCGCGTCAGGTCACCCTGCATGATCGGACCCGAGCGGTTCTCCATCGATCAAAGTGAACTGACTGCTCTGAGCAGTATTGAGGATCTCAGATGTGCCGGGCTTCGCCAGCACTTCTTCTACAGCTTTGATGCAGCCCCTGCTTCCAGCTTGATCGATACGCACCATAAAGGGACAAAATCAACAAAACCATCCCGGCCCGATTCTGGTCAAGGTTGTGGGGAATTATTGCAATCCTGCGCACGCCACGCCAGAACAAGTCCAACCTGCGGGTGAATAAACCCAAGGTCATGTGCGCCCGCACCAAATCAGAGACAACCCCACAGCAACATATGGTCATGTAGTATCCAACCCGTATACGAAAGTCTGATCAACCACCTCATAGGAACAGGCAAAGATCACGAAGCTTTCAAAGACAGTGGTGGGCACGACCGTACGCAAGACAGTTGACAAAAGACATGGAAAGGGCTCTGCCCCTCGCGGCATTGGCGCTCACCCTGAGTATTCAGGCCAGAGCGAAAACCACCTATGTTCCATGGGCGGCAGCCAGATTCGCATCGCTGAGCAATCGGCGATATTTCTGAGCCTGATACAAGACCTGTTCAAAGCGCGTAATGCCCTTGGCTTCCAGCCCGGGCAACATGCGCAGAAAAGCCTGTGCCGTGGCCTCGGCGTCGCCCATCGCAGTATGGCGCAGTTCAGGTGACAGGGTGATATCCAGACGTGCGCAAATCGCATCAAGGCTGTGAACTGCACCCTGCCCCCAGATCATGGCGGACAACAATACCGTATCCATCACACGGTTTGGAAAATGTTGACCTGTTTCCGTCTCTGCAGCGCGTAAAAGTCCCATATCAAAAGGAGCATTATGGGCAATCAGGACAGCACCTTCAGAAAAGTGATGAAATCCGCGCAAGGCAGCGGTCATCCCTGGTGCTTCTGCCACCATGATATCGGTAATACCATGGATCCGCGTCGACGCCGCAGGAATCGCGCATCCTGGATCAACCAGTGTTTCAAAGCGCTCACCGGTCATCCGTCCGCCAGCGATACGTAACCCGGCAATCTGCACAATACGGTCAGACAGTGAGAGACCCGTCGTTTCAGTATCGAACACGACACAGGTCAGAGCATTCAGGGGGCGGGTATCAGGCGCCCCGTGAGCGCCAAGTGCAAAATCATATGTAACCGCCGGACGCGCCTCACGCGCGATCGGTGAGATCGCCATCGGCAATACAAGGCGGGCCGTGCCATCATTGGAGGCTTCCGGCCAGATTCCGGTTCCATGGGCGGCAAGGATATCAGCACCGGACAATTCGGCATGATCCGGATCCGGAGCCTCCTGTAACCAGTCATCCAGTGTATCCATGGGCAGGGCATCACCCTGCCAGTTCAGATACAGGAATGCTTCCCGCCCATCCTGCCGGATTATGACCGTAGGCAAACGGGCATTCCTGCCAAGAAGGTCCCCCAACATCGCAACCAGTCCTCCGATCTGCCAGCCATCAGCAGCAAGTGTAACCGGTGCAATTTCATTCAGCGGCAGCCCCAGTCCCCGGGCCAGTTCTTCTGCGGCAACCCGTCGCTGCCGAGGAGCGGGCGGGATCAGCGCCGCTTCAAGATCATGCAAGGCCCGGTTCATACCCTGTCCCTCGGACCTGATGATATCATTGAGTTCAGGGGGAACCGGGCAGGTCAGATCATCGAGTAACGGGATCAGGGTTGCCGCGTGACGACGAAGAGCCTCAACCGGGGCGCGGGGAGGGACCGGCTCTCTCCGAGCCGGGCGCAGTATCAGGATGGTGCTGTCATCTTCTTCCTGCAGGCGACGCATACGGCCGGCAAGACGAACGCCGTCAATGCCGATCAGCGCCACATCTGTTGCATCCGTCCCGGCAGCAATCCGGGCCCGCGCAGATTCCAGGCCGCCAGTCCGCAGGAAACGTGTCAGATCACGGTCCAGCCCAAGACCGGGCAGCAACTGTGCGGCTGCCGCATTATAAAACAGCACCCTTCCTTCCGGTCCCGTCAGAATAACTCCCGCCCCGATATCAGAAAGGATCTTTTCCAGCATGGATTTTTCGCGGGCTTCAGCTTCTGCATGGGCCTGCAACGTATCCCGCAGCTCTTCTTTCACCCGCAGACCAGTCTGCGATGCAGCACGGACAGCCGGAGCCAGATCGGCAAGGTAATGCCCTTCTCCTTCCTCAGGCATGGAACCGGTCAACAATCCTCCGGCAAGACGTTCGATCGGATTGGCGACATGCCGGTCAAACAGATACCAGACACCGGTCACAAGGGCCCCGGCACCAAAACCGGTAATCACCACGATGAGCACCATCGCATCCATGATCACGGCCCTGGCATAACCGGAATAACCGTCTGCATCAGAAAGCCCGCGCCAGCCAGTCCATATGGCCAGACCTGTCACTACAAAAAGCGCAGCAAGAAGACCAGCAAAGATCAGAAACACCCGCAACCGCAGCGACAGCCGGGTCAGCATGACCGCCCATCCAGTACACGAGCCATTTCACTACGCAATTCCGATAATTCAAACGGTTTTGAAATAAAGCCATCCGCACCAAGCGCCATTCCCTTGCGGCGTTCCATCACCGATCCGCGAGCCGTCATCATCAGAACCTGGACATCCCTGAGTACGGGATCGGCGCGCATATCCTGCACGATCTGATAACCTGACACTTCGGGCAGCATTACATCAAGCAGGACCAGATCGGGACGACGCTCCCGCATCGCCTCAACCGCACCCCCGCCAGTGGCAAAGCGCCAGTGGTCATGCCCATCCCGCGTCAGAAGGAAGTCAAGCGCAATGGCGATATTGTCCTCATCTTCAATCACCATGACGCGGGCCATATCATCCCCCTACACAGATCGCAGCAAAGGCGGGATCCGATATTCCCGCATCCTGCCATTCGCCCTTCGGCGGACGAATACGGCCGTTTTCACAATCCACACCCTGTTCAACGGTAACGCTGCGTTTCCAGCGTTCAACCAGAATCACCGGCACAATCCTTTCATTCCGGACAACTTCACGAACCGCTTCCGGATCAATCAGGGCCATCCGTGTTGTCGGGGGCAGAATATAGGTCCAGGGCCGGATGGCACTGCTGATTTTTCCCTCAGCCACGACCATAATCCGTTCGGGCAGCTGCGCCTTCACACGATTTGCCCAGCTGTATTCATTCCAGGTTGCAAAGGCGATCATGGACAGCCCGATCCCGGATGGCAGCAACCATTTTGGCAAGGCCCGCCCGCCCCGGCGCAGGGCATGCATCACGGCATAGATCAGTGCCGCAGCCCCAACGCCTACCGCCAGTGTCCCCAGAAGATCTCCTCCGATACCGCTCATTCCATTCATGCCAAGGCTCCCTTCCCCTGACCGAGTGCCGATTGCATGGTCCTGACCACGACAAAGGCGTCCCGAAGGTGGCTACGTTCAAAATCCGGCAGGTCGGGTGGCGACAGAAAGTTGTCGGGCTCGCGTCCCGCCCGCACCAGATGCGCCTGATTTTCCAGCCGCAGCGACTGTATCAGATCATAAGCCGCAATCAGATCACGCGCACCGGTCCCCGAGATCACGCCCATATTTTCCGCAGCTTCCAGCCGGCTGCGGGTATTGACCGGTTTCAATCGGCCCCGCAGGGCATAGACACGGGCCAGATCCGTTACCGGAACAACCCCGTTCATCTTCATGTCAATATGATTGCGATGTTCGCCGGTACGAATGGTTGCAAAGCCCCTGATCAGTCCCAGAGGTGGCTGATGCTTCAACGAGTTGGCAATCATATACGCCACAAAAATCGAATCCCTTGATGCCATATCCAGTATTTCAGTCTGCAAACTACTCAGTAATGCGGCATCACCACTGATGGCACGCAAGTCAAACATGACCGAAGCCAGCATCTGCGCCTCTGGCGAGGGATTCCTGATCCAGCCTGAAAAATAGTCGTTCCAGACCTTGGCAGGCTGCCGCCAGCGTGGGTTGGTCGCCATCATGTCGCCGGGACAATAGACATAACCACAGGCATTCAGCCCATCGCATACGAAACGGGCCAGTTGTTCGAAATAGGGATCATCGGGATCAGTTCCGTCAGACAAAATCAGAATATTGTCCTGATCCGACACCCCGGTCTGTTCCTGACGGCCCTGACTGCCGCAAGCCGCCCACAGATAGGGTGCTGACGGCGGCCCGAACCGGGTCTCCGCCATGGCCAGCAGACGGCGGGTCACGGCGTCAGCGATATCGGTAATCAGACGGGTCACGACCTCATGCCGCTGATGTGCACCGACCAGACCGGCCAACAGATCCGGAATGCGTGCCGTCACACTGGCCATATCATCAACTGACCGTGCCTGCACCACATCATGAATCAGGACCGAGGTTGACACGGCTTGCATACGGGTCAGATCCGTTTGGGTGATCATCCCGACAAAACGGCCATCATCCACCACCGGCAAATGACCAATACGACGTTCCATCATTGTATGCAGCACATCAGACCCAAGCGCGGAGGGCGACAGCGCAACCGGATCACGCGTCATGATTTCTGAAACCGGACCGCCGGGATCCCTGCCCTCGGCCACGACACGGTTGGACATATCGCGAATGGTGACCAGCCCCAGCAGGGTCGCGTCAGGTGCGGTCACACCCAGCGAAGACACTCTGGCATCACGCATCATCCGCGCGGCTTTGGAAATCGGAGTTTCCGGTGCCGTCGCCAATGGCGTCTTGGTCAGAAATTGGGACACTTTCAGCGTGCCAATATCGGCGCCCCCCCTGCCGGAAGGCCGGCCACGGGTAAAGAAACGGTCAAAGGCCGGGCTGTGATCCAGAAGATAATGGAACTCGGCCACCGGCAATAGCAGGATTGATCCCGGCCGGGTAATGATTGCGGCGGTTGCCGCCAGCCCATCCGCCAGCAGGCCGCGTTCCCCAAAGCTGTTGCCCCGCCCCAGAGCCGAAACCAGCCCGCCATTGCGATCAGTAATCTCGACGCCGGCCGTCTCAATCAGGAAAAGTCCGGTCAATGATTCCCCACAGGAATAGACGGTTTCTCCTGCGGCCCAATTCCTGCGCGTAAATGCGTCTGCAACCCGGATCAGTTCCTGCTCCGGCAGGGAGTTGTAGGGATGTATATGTGAAATGAAATCAATAACGGAATTCATACCGGCCCGCCCTGAAATACCGCGCCCCGAAATCCGGGGCGCGGTTGTTTTTCCTAGTGATTGCTGGCCGCACCCGCACCACGTGGGATACGGATCGATTCAACCAGTTCAACCACTTCAGCCGGCGGTTCTTCGGTCGCATTGGACACCAGATAGGCAACCGCAAAGTTGATCAGCGCCCCGATCACACCAAAGGAAGCCGGCGAAATACCGAACAGCCAGTTGGCAGCCGTATCTTCAAGCATGTTGGTGCCGGCAATGAAGAGCCAGCCCTTGTATGTGAAGATATAAAACAGCGTCGAGGCAATCCCCGCAACCATGCCCCAGATGGCACCCTGACGGTTCACCCGGGTCGAGAAGATGCCCATCATCAGCACCGGGAAAATCGACGATGCTGCCAGCCCGAAGGCAAGTGCCACAGTCTGCGCCGCGAAGCCCGGCGGATTAAGCCCGAGGATCGTCGCAACCAGGATCGACACTGCCATCGAGATACGGGCAGCCATCAGTTCACCTTTTTCACTGATGCCCGGCACCAGCCAGCCCTTCACAAGGTCATGCGACACGGCACCGGAAATCGCCAATAACAGACCAGCCGCCGTCGAAAGAGCCGCAGCCAGACCGCCCGCAGCTACAATGGCAATGACCCAGCCCGGAAGATTGGCAATTTCGGGGTTGGCCAGAACCATGATGTCGTTATTGACGGTGGTCAGCTCATTCCCTTTCAGGTTCTGATCTGCAATCGCCGCAGCAAGTGCCTTACCCGGTTCGGCCGCGTCATTATAGTACTGAATCAGCCCATCGCCGTTCTTATCCTCCCAGTTCAGAAGACCGGTCACCTGCCAGTTACGCATCCATTGCAGTTCAGGCGCGTTCTCAATCTGATCAAGCGAGATTGCCGGATCCGAGAAGGTCGCCCCGGCCTCAACACCGGTTTCGGCACCCGGCCACATGGTCGCAGTCAGGTTAAAACGCGCCATTGCCCCCACAGCCGGAGCGACGGTGTACAGCAGTGCGATAAAGACAAGTGCCCAACCTGCCGAAGACCGCGCATCCGATACTTTCGGCACGGTAAAGAAGCGGATGATGACATGCGGAAGACCAGCCGTACCAATCATCAGCGCCAGCGTGAACAGAACCATATCCAGCGTGGACTTGTGATGCTCGGTATAGGATTTGAAGCCCAGATCGGTCACAACCTGATCCAGTTTGATCAGGAACTTCGCGCCCGAGGCATCATGCGTCCCGAACAGGCCAGTTTGCGGCAGGACATGCCCGGTCAGCTGCATGGCGATGAAGATCGCCGGGATCGTATAGGCCACGATCAGCACGACATACTGGGCCACCTGTGTATAGGTGATACCTTTCATTCCACCAAGAACCGCATAGCAAAACACCAATGCAGCACCAATCCACAGTCCGGTTGAGTTCGACACCTCCAAATAACGCGAGAAGGTTACACCCACACCAGTCATCTGCCCGATCACATACGTAATCGAGATAATCAGCAGACAAACCACACCAATAATCCGCGCGGTCTGACTGTAGAAACGATCACCGATGAATTCGGGCACTGTGAATTTTCCGAACTTGCGCAGGTAAGGCGCAAGCAGCAATGCCAACAGCACGTAACCGCCGGTCCAGCCCATCAGGTAGGTAGAGTTGTCATAACCGGTAAAGGCAATCAACCCGGCCATCGAAATGAAGGATGCAGCCGACATCCAGTCAGCAGCGGTTGCCATCCCGTTCATAATGGGGTTCACCCCCCGGTTGGCGGCATAAAACTCAGCCGTTGATCCGGCACGCGCCCAGATGGCAATACCGATGTACAGCGCGAAGCTCAGACCAATGAAGATAAGGTTAAGGGTAAACTGGCTCATTTCACTCCTCCACCCCATGCTCACGATCAAGCCGATTCATGCGCATGGCATACCAGAAGATCAGAACGATGAAGAACAGGATCGACCCTTGCTGGGCAAACCAGAAACCAAGGTCGGTGCCACCGATCTTGATGCCGCTGACCAGTGGACGGAAGATAATCCCGAAGCCATAGGACACGAGCGCCCAGATAACCATACAGATCCCGATAATCCTGATATTTGCCTGCCAATAGGCATTTGTAGATTGCTTGTCACTCATGTCCCTTGGTTCCTCCCTTGTGACATGCGCCGCCTGTTATTCACCATCCTGCAGGCGGCGACTGCCTGCAGGGGGCGATGAGGGGCCTGTTTCAGCCCTGGTTCATACGGTTTTCAATCAGCCCATCGACAACACCCGGATCTGCCAGTGTCGACGTGTCACCCAGACTGCCATAATCATTTTCTGCAATCTTGCGCAGGATACGGCGCATAATCTTGCCCGAGCGGGTTTTCGGCAGACCAGGCGCCCACTGGATCAGATCGGGCTTGGCAATGGGACCGATTTCACTACGGACCCAGACTTCCAGTTCCTTGCGCAGATCATCCGTGGGTTCAATATCATTCATCAATGTGACATAGGCATAGATACCCTGTCCCTTGACTTCATGCGGATAGCCAACCACTGCGGCTTCAGCAACTTTGGGATGTGCAACCAGTGCGGATTCCACCTCGGCCGTACCCATACGGTGACCGGATACGTTGATTACGTCATCCACACGGCCCGTGATCCAGTAATAGCCATCCGCATCACGTGTGCAGCCATCGCCGGTAAAGTAATATCCCGGATATTGCTGGAAATAGGTTTCCATGAAGCGCTGATGATCACCCCAAACGGTGCGCATCTGACCCGGCCAGCTATCCCCGATGCACAGCACACCCTCGGCCGGGTCGCCATCCTGGACCTTGGCAGATTCCGCATCAAGGATCACCGGATCAACCCCGAAGAAAGGCAGCGTGGCTGAACCGGGCTTGGCCTCAATCGCACCAGGTAGCGAGGTAATCATCTGTCCCCCGGTTTCCGTCTGCCACCAGGTATCGACAATGGGACACCGGCCCTTTCCGACATTCTTGTCATACCAGTGCCATGCCTCGGGATTGATCGGCTCCCCCACGGTTCCCAGAAGACGCAGGCTGGACAGGTCGTATTTTTCGACCCATTCCGTACCCTGTCCCATCAATGCCCGGATCGCGGTTGGAGCTGTATAGAACTGATTGACCTTGTGTTTTTCACAAACCGCCCAAAAACGGCCGGCATCGGGCCATGTCGGTACACCTTCAAACATCAGCGTAGTCGCACCGTTGGCCAGCGGACCATAGACGATATAGCTGTGGCCGGTTACCCAGCCAACATCTGCCGTACACCAGAAGATATCGCCGTCTTTGTAATCAAAGGTATATTCATACGACATTGCAACATGGACCAGATACCCCCCGGTCGTATGGACAACACCCTTCGGTTTGCCGGTAGACCCTGAAGTATAAAGAATGAACAGCGGATCCTCTGCCCCCATCGGCCGTGGCGGACATTCAGGGCTGACCTGCTCCATCATTGCCAGAACATCGACATCACGGCTATCAATCCAGGTGGTCTGATCACCGGTATGCTTGACGACAAGGCACCGCACCTTGTCAGAGCAATGCAGCAGCGCCGCATCGGCATTCGACTTCAGCGCCGTACGGCGTCCCCCACGCGGTGCCGTGTCAGCGGTGATAACCAGCTTTGCTCCGCAATCATTGATCCGGTTTGCCAAGGCATCTGGCGAAAACCCAGCAAAGACAATGGAATGGATTGCCCCGATCCGTGCACAGGCCAGCATGGCATAAGCCGCCTCGGGGATCATCGGCAGGTAAATCACCACCCTGTCACCACGCATGACACCCTGGCTCAGCAAGACATTTGCCAGCCTGTTCACCTTCTCGCTCAGTTCGCGATAGGTGATGTGGCGGACAGGGGCTTTCGGATCATCGGGCTCAAAAATGATTGCCGTCTGGTTGCCACGCTTTTCCAGATGGCGGTCAATGCAATTGACGCTGGCATTCAGCACCCCGTCTTCGAACCATTTGATAGACACATTCCCAAAGGTGAAATCCGTATTCTTGACCTTCGTGTAATCGGTTATCCAGTCAAGCCGCTTACCTTCACGTCCCCAGAAGGTTTCGGGATCATTTACCGATTCGGCATACATCCGGCGATAATCTTCGGGCCCTGCAAGAGCATTTCCAAACTCAGCCGGAATAGGATGTTTCGCTACGTTTTCAACGGACATGGCACTATTTCCTTCCCCCAATCGCTGTCAGGCAGGTACCGGCATACCCGGCACATTCCTCTCTCCTCAGAAAAAGTTAATCATATATGACAATTTCTACAAAGCATTTTTTTTAAACGATTATTTTGTAAATATATTCACTAAAATCTAATTCTTTTTGTAAAAAATTCACAATATTCCGCAACGACTATCCTTGCCAATCAATCAGTTCCGCGGCAGCATCCGGCAATGATGACAGATCCGATCCAAAAAACCGATGATTACGCGCGCCAGCTTACGCGAGATCTTTTGTCACGGGCACAACATGGCGTACTTTCCGTAAGCGACATGGAAAGCGACTTTCCGCATCTGGCACGTATTGCCGTACAGACCGACAGTACCGGTATTCCTCTGGCATTCCTGTCTGAAATCGCTGTGCATACGCAGATACTGGAAAAACAACCCCGTGCCGGCTTGCTGATTGGTGCCTCATCACAGCGAGGAGATGCCATGGCGCAAGCAAGATTGAGTCTTCAGGTAACCGCTTGCCGCCTGCCGGATCATGGCCCGGAACATACCGCCCGGATTGATACCTGGATTGCACACAACCCAAAGGCCAGGGTCTATGCCTGCTTACCCGGGTTCTGCTTCTGGCATCTCAATCCACATGGGGGACTGCTGAATGCCGGCTTCGGAAAAGCTTTCCGGCTCAGGCCAGAAGATATCATGATGCCCCCGGAGCAATCTGTCCGGGAGCACTGAGATCACTTTACCAACCCTCTCTGATCAGTTTGGATCGTCCATCCGCGCCCGGACCACCACGGATCCTCTGGTGGCCTTGGACCATATAATATGCAGGTTCTGCTTCTGCGGCCCCTGCCTGCTCTGCACCCATGGCATTTCAGTTATCTGGCGGCCGCTGCTGTCCTTGATTTCCGACACGGCTGTAACTGAATCTATATTCTTGGCCCATGCACGGAAGGGAACATGCTGCGATACCCCAACCACCCATCTGTTTTGCGGAGAGGCCTGATCATGGGTGATCTGAATCGGGTTTGCAACATAATCGGTAACTCCGTTGAAAGTGTTTCCTTCGAACGAGATGTTCCGCATGCGCGAATAATCGAGATCGGCAAACGTCGTATCAACCTTTTCAACCCGGGCAATCTTGTCTCCACGGACAAGGAAGACGTTATCTGACACCGTTAATCCGTGGATATGATGGTTTGTCCCGTAAGGCTTCACCGACAACCAGGAAAAATCACTCAGAACATCCTGGACAGTGAAGTGGTTTCCGGTAATTGACAGCCCCCCGAAGGAATATTGCTTCGGCCCAAAATCAGGATTGGCCGCATATTCATTCGTCCATTCAATGACATTATTGTCGATGTAATTACCGGTAATCGCCATCTTGCAATTGGTCTGGGCGATGACCAGCCCGGGAACACGCTTCCCGCCCTTCGTATCATCTCCCTGAAACCAGTGATTGCCAACCAGAAGGTGTCCTGTTCCCGTCGTCACCATGAAAGTGCCGAAACGGACAAAACGGTTTTCACGGATCTTGGCATCATTGGCATTAACATTAATCGCGACCGATTTACGTTCCTGTGCAGTCAGCCCCATTTCTGATGACAGGAACTGGCACCGATCAACAAGCAGATCCTGACACCCCCGCCCAACCGAAGTGATTCCGCGATCTGCCGGCTTGCTGATATAACAATCGCGGATATGGAACATCTGTCCTTCCGCCGGCAACATCAGAAAGCTTGCGGCACCGCCAAGCGAAAAATCAATATCCGCAAAATTGATCCGCGCACAATTATCCATGCCAAGGAAATCAAACGCATAGCGAAAGCGCCTGAACTGATAATTGCGCGTTCCCGATCCCCCATAAAGGGGCTGTGACAAGGTCAGGGTGCCTGCTCCGATATTCTTGTCCCTGACATAAACCTCCCGCCCCACACCGGGTCCTGTCACCAAGCTGCCGATTTCAATATTGGCAACATTCACTACATCAGACAACGTTTTCGGCTGAGACGTATCATAACGTGCCCGTGAACCCGCAACACCCGTCGCCCATGCGGGGCCATTCTGAACATGGATCCAGCCATTGCAGATCAACCGCCGGCTGGTAAATGTCGAAAGGCCCGGTGCCAGTTCGGTAATAACAAGCGGTTCGGTCAGGGAAATCTTGCGACCGCACAAATCCAAAGTTGCATGATCAGTATAGCCAAACAAGGCTTGCAGGGCACGTTTCAGCGCCTCTGTTTCATTTCCAAATGCCTTGGAATAGCTGATATAATCGAAACATCCCATCAATGTCAGACGGGCATCGCGTGGCATGGACAATGTACCCGTAAAGCGCACGGGTGCCTCAATGGTCAGGTCCGAACCTATCCGGAATACTCCCTTTGGAACAACCAGAACCCGACCCTTGGCGACCCTGTCGGCAGCAACAAAGGCCGCACGATCATCAGTCACACCATCACCGACCGCACCAAAGTCCCGCACATCGACCCAGTCCATCATATCGCGCAGGTACACTTCGGTAATATCTTCAATCTGCACTGATTCAATGCGGACAACTCCGCCATTATTGCCAATCAGATCCAGACCGAAATGACCGTAAACCGGCTCCGCACCCCATGCCATTTCAACCCCGCCACGGTGACCGGTGCCAACAATCGCGCTAACCTCAAACACCTTGCCATAAGATGGCAGTGCAACCGTGGGACCAAGTTCATCCAGACCGGTCACGTGCTGCCGCGCACGGTTGCCTGCCCAGCCCGCAATACGCACGGAAGGCCGCGTCCCGGCAACCGCCTTCACCCGGGCAGAAACACGCAGATAGGTTCCGGGCAGAATCGGCGTCTCGCCCATGAAACGAATCCGGGTGGTATCTTCAACCTTGTTAAGCTCCAGACAGGACCCGAAATCCTGGTCAGCCGCCACGATAGCCGCATTGGCCTGATTGGCCCATGTTGCACTACCCGGAGTCCCGTATTCGCGCGACCAGGCCGAAAGGCCGGCAGCAAATGATGGTGGCATCAGCTGCAACCCGTTGGTAATGGCAATATTCATGCGCAATCTCCCTCACTAGGACCGCTTCATGCGACCCATATCTGAGGGGAAATGTTATTACTCCGGGTTAAGCTGTTCTTAACAGCCCGTGCGTTGCCCGGATCATGCCGGGCAACTGCCTATCACTCCACCACACATCAGGAGGGCAATTTACCCTTCAATGCACGTTCGATCAGGCCACGGGTTTCCTCCAGACCATAAAGTGCGATGAAACCACCAAATCTGGGTCCCTGATCTGCGCCCAGCAGCACCTGATATAGCGTCTGAAACCATGCTTTCATGGGATCAAACGCATGATCACGACCAATGGAAAATACCATTTCCTGCAGCTTATCGGTATCAGCCGGCTCATCCCATGCGGCCAGCCGGCCCGCCAGATCTTCCAGCGCGGCACATTCCTGATCATTCGGGGTGCGGAACACCCGGCCAGGGGCCACAAAATCGTTGAAGTAACGCACGGCATAACCGGCCGCTTCATCCAGCTGCGGATGGGTTTCAGGCGAGGCATCAGGCGCATAGCGGCGAATGAACCCCCACAGCCCATCCTTGTCTTGTGCCCCCGCCACAGATGCAAGGTTCAGCAACATTGAAAACGGCACAACCATATCAGATGCCGGCACCTGCCCGCGATGGATATGCCAGACCGGGTTGGCAAGCTGCTGTTCCGGTATCTGTCCCGAAAATGCCCGTAACTGCTGGTGATATTCATCTACTGCCTTCGGGATTACATCCCACCACAATCGCTTGGCCGTCTTCGGCTTCTGATACATAAAATAGGACAGGCTCTCAGTTGCCGCATAGGTCAGCCATTCGTCAATAGACAGCCCGTTCCCTTTGGACTTGCTGATCTTCTGTCCCTGATCGTCCAGAAACAGCTCATAGGTAAAATGCTCGGGCTTACGCCCGCCCAGCACCTCGCAGATGCCGTCATAAATCGGCGTATTGGTACTGTGATCCTTGCCATACATTTCAAAATCGACATCAAGCGCAGCCCAGCGGGCACCGAAATCCGGTTTCCATTGCAACTTCACATTGCCCCCCGTTACCGGCAGAGTCCATTCTTGACCATCTTCATCGTCAAAGCTCACTTCGCCCTTCACGGGATCGACATGCCTGATCGGAACGTAAAGAACCCGGCCGGTTTCAGGATGAATCGGCAGGAAACAGGAATAGGTCTGCTGACGTTCTTCACGCAGGCTGGCCAGCATGATCTTCATAATTGCATCATAACATTGCGTCGTTTTCAGCAACGTCTCGTCAAAGGTGCCGGATTTATAAAACTCTGTCGCACTACGAAACTCATACTCAAAACCAAACGTATCAAGGAAGCGGCGCAACATGGCGTTGTTATGATCACCAAAGCTGGGATACTCCCCGAACGGGTCGGGCACCGAAGTCAGCGGCTTTTGCAGGTTTTCATACAGCATTTCCTGCTGAGGCACATTTTCCGGAACCTTCCGCATTCCGTCCATATCATCGGAAAAGCAGAAAAGCCGTGTCGGGATATCCGAGATCATCTCGAATGCACGGCGGATCATGGTTGTACGTGCAACCTCACCGAAAGTGCCGATATGTGGCAGGCCCGAAGGGCCATAGCCAGTCTCAAACAGCACATATCCCTTTTTCGGATCCCTCTTTTCATAACGTTTCAGCACCCGGCGTGCCTCTTCAAAGGGCCAGGCCTTGGAGGTCATTGCTGCATCGCGCAGGGAGGTCATCGTCATATCTCCTGAAGGGGTCGCAGGCGGCATAGTGAAATTGCCGCCTCTCGTCAATTTGCCAGACGGATCTTTGATAACCCTACCACCATCAGCACAGAAGGATACGCGGCACCCCCATTCTCCTACATGACAACGTATTCCAACTGCCGCTTCCCCCTTGCCTCCAACGGCAAGTGGCAGCAGGAGTCATATGGTGACCCCCAAAATGGGGGCTATATACATAACTAGGCTCCAGACCCATTGATTTTGATGGCTTGTCGTGATTCAGGCTCTGCGAGGAGACCTGATCGATGAGCAATCTTTTCTGGCTGACGGATGAGCAAATGGAGCGTCTGAAGCCGTTCTTTCCCAAGAGCCATGGCAAGCC
>JBKEAB010000102.1:0-3214 GCA_047971845.1 Paracoccus sp. (in: a-proteobacteria)
GCTCCGCGAATACTGGCGCGAGGCGCGGCCCGAGGGCTGGCTGTTTCCAGGCAAGCCGAAGATCAACCCATTGTCCCCGCGCCAGTTGAACCGGGCGTTCACCTCGGCCAAACACATGGCGGGGATCAGCAAGCCGGCGAGCCTGCACACGCTGCGCCACAGCTTCGCGACGCATCTCCTGGAGGCAGGAAGGGATGTGCGGGTCATCCAGGTCCTGCTCGGCCATGCCAAACTGACCACCACCGCCCGCTACGCGCATGTCGCCACCAAGACGATCCGCTCCACCGTCAGCCCGTTCGAACAACTGAAGGAGCTTCAGGACCACACCCTCCGACGCGGGTTGGAATGACCGGCGCCGGGCGTGCCCCGGCCGGAGCTGGAAATCGCTGACATCTTCCGCAGATACGGTCCCTGGTGGCGGCGGGCCAATGCCGGACATGTCAGCCTGTCCCAGCTTAAGGTGATGTCGGCGATCGAAGCCTGCCGCACCGACGCGCTCGGCGGGCATGTTGCGGGCTGCGCCAAATGCGGACACCACCACATCGCCTATAACAGCTGCAAGAACCGGCATTGCCCGAAGTGTCAGGGACCGGCGGCGCGGGACTGGATGGAAGCGCGTGCCGAGGATCTGCTGCCGGTCGAGTATTTCCACGTCGTCTTCACCCTGCCGGCCGAGGTCGCGCAGATCGCGTACTGGAACAAGCGGGCGGTGTATGGCCTGCTGTTCCGGGCCTCGGCGGAAACGGTGATGACCATTGGCGTCGATCCGAAGCGCCTTGGTGCGCGGGTGGGCATGACCAGCGTCCTGCACACATGGGGTTCGGCGCTGACCCACCATCCCCACATCCACATGATCGTTCCCGGCGGCGGACTGTCGGCGGACGGTACCAGATGGATCGCCTGCAAGCCCGGTTTCTTCCTGCATGTGCGTGTGCTGTTGCGCCTGTTTCGGCGGCTCTTTACCGAAGGCCTTCTCGCTTTGCATCGCGCGGGCGACCTGTCCTTCCACCGCGATCTGACCGAACTTGCTGAAGAGCACGCCTTCGTCAAATGGCTCGCCCCGTTCCGCACGACCGAATGGGTCGTCTATGCCAAGCCACCCTTCGGCGGACCCGAGGCGGTGCTGGCCTATCTGAGCCGATACACTCATCGCGTGGCTATCTCGAACCAGCGGCTGATCAGCGCTGACGCCGAGACCGTAGCCTTCCGCTGGAAGGATTACCGCATCAAGCATGGCGACCGGCACAAGGTCATGCGCCTGGCCACGCCCGAGTTTATCTGCCGCTTCCTGATCCACGTCCTGCCTGACGGTTTCCACCGTATCCGCCATTATGGAATACTGGCCGGCGCCACCCGCAAGGCCAACATCGCCCGCATCCACGAATTGCTCGGGCAGAGACCGATCGCGCAGGAACCGCAGGAGATCGCCGAGACTGCCCCGCTCACACTGCGCGAACCATGTCCCTGTTGCGGCGGCCCGATGCGCACGTCGAAATCTTCCGGCGCGGGCAGAAACCGCAATCACGTGCGCCACCCAGGGAGCAGGCGGCATGACAAAACGCTCGTCAATGGCGAAGGAAAAGACCCGGCGCGTGGTCGCATGCCGGATAAGCTCCGGCTTGCCTGGTTCCACAATCGGCCCGAAAATGCGTGGCTGTCTGCTCAGGTTGCCCCCCAAAAAAAACCTCTGGTTCCGATCAACACAGCGAGTTGCCGACGCTTTCCTTTCCCCATCAGCCGACGCTCTGATCTAGGCGTGGCCCCCTCGCGCGGCACGCTTTCCCCATAGACAGCACTCTGCTTCCCGCAGCTTCCTTCTTCCGAGGTTTGTCAACGCGGGCCGACACCCGCTCAGGGGCCGACGTCATGCTGCGGCTCGCATCGAAAGACCTTCAGGAAAGCGGACATGCGGCGATGCAGCGTGGCAACCGAAGTATCTTGCGGAAATTGCCATTCGGATGCAAATCGGGATCGCCATTCTTGCGTCTGCACGGCAGTGCCCAGACATTTAAGATAGTGAACATTCTCTGCAGGCGCGAAGGTACGATTCAAGTTTCATGGTAGCAAGCATTCGAGCCAGAGCTTCGCTGCGGCCATCAAACCCGCGCAGATAGAAAGCGAACCGATGCCGGCGATCCGTTCAATACCGGTGCAATGCCTCTACACGATGCTCGCTTTCAAATGCGATGATACGATTGCCTTGCTCGGGGAAGCATGCCGGATCCCAGTCGATCCGCCATTCCTGGTGTTCCTCGCTGAAATATCTACCGTGGACGTTCGGTCAACATCTGAGGGCAACGGTAGCAAGGGCATTGAGCGTGGAGACCTCAAATATCGGAACGCTCAATGCCCTTTCGGGTTCGGCAAAGCGGCCCTTCGAACAAAGCGCGGCGAAATTTAACTTTGAGCCCATACTGCTCGATGCTGCGCGGTGTTCGAATGTCGGCTTATCTATTTTGGTACAGCGCGACAGCTTGATCCAGAAAGCGCTTGCAGGTTTTGGTTTTTATATCGTCAGCACTGCGAAGTTTAACGTGCCGTCTTGACTTTCCAGCTCCTTCCAACACGCCCTCCGGGTCTTCGAATTGGACACCGTTGGCAAACTCAAATGACACGTAGTCAGCATAGCCATAGAAACCGCCAATGCGGCTTTTTGGGTTGTCTGTTTCAAGTTCCACTACTGTGCCGCCATACATCGGTCGCAGGTTAGCATCAGGTGCCAGCTGAATTGTTATTTCTTCCAAGTTGCTGATGATCTTCGCTTTCGTCGCATCGTCCATGTCACGCTGAACCTTGGATGGGAGAGGCAATCTCGACGATACATCCGTCCAGATCACGGACATAGGACACAGTCTGCCCCCATGGCTTTTCGCTAGGAGCGCTGACTGGCTGGCAACCCTCTGACAGTGCTCGTTCAAAAGCGGTTGCCACATCATCCGTGACAAAACAGATTTCCCATGCAGCGGCAGGTCCATCTGGGTTATTCGGCAAGATGGCCAGACCGTTCATCTCGGCGGCTTCGGTCCCTGCAAAAGCTAGAATCGTCCCACCTGTTTCCATCTCTCCGTATAGGTTGCTCTCGTGAATGAAGCGTCGCTTAAGCCCGAAGGCGGCTTCGTAGAATGCGACCGTTTTGGGCACATCTGCTACATAAATTATTGTGTATCCGAGTTTCATACGGTGATCGTATCCCGCACCAGGATGTAGGTCTTGA
>JBKEAB010000103.1:0-3180 GCA_047971845.1 Paracoccus sp. (in: a-proteobacteria)
AACCGAAGCGCTGCCGCAGCTCATGATTGAAGTGACGCAGCGCCTCTGCACTGCGGAAACCTCGCTGATCGCGGATATCAATAATCCAGATTGCGTCCTTGTCCACGGTGTAAAGCAGCGAAAAGGCTGTGCCTATGAGCTGGTATTCCCGAACGGCGCTGCGACCCTCCATGCGTTTCCCAAGCAATGGCTGATCGCGCAAAATCGTCTCTGCCGTCCTCAGGGCGGCAACGGCTTTCGCCCAATCAAGCTGCGGATTCTGCCGGTAGTAGCTGCGGAACCAGCGAACGCCCGGCTGCGCCGTCTGAAGATAGCTCAGTTTCATACTGTCGGTCGGTTATGAAACGCTGCGCGGCTCTGGGGACGGCGCGTTATCATCATCGCTCAGCATCCAGGCATGGATATCTTCCGCCGCAATCGCAGGCGCGCCGCGCTCGATGAGTTCGAGACCTGTCTCGATCAGCTCACGGGTCGCCTTGCGCTCTTCAACGAAGTTCTGGATCGCCTGATTGGCAATAAAGGATGCGCTGCGGTTTTCATATCCCGCGATTTCCTCAAGGTCAGCCTTGAGCTGCGCGTCGATACGGTGCGTGAAGGATACGGTTGCCATTGTGCTCATAGTCCGGGCGTTATGTTGTACAATGTAAGACACTGTAGTCACCTTTGACCGCATGTCAAATTTTCTCGTGAGATGCCCTGCATGAGTCCCTCAAGGCCAATGGGCAGCTTCATACGCATCATGCCTGTTATTAGCTCTTCTCTGCGAGTCCCGCTTTGATATCAAATGGTTTTGTATAGTCGAGACCCAGCCGCTTGGCATGATAGACCCGCAAAATGTAGCAGACATCCCCCCGTACGGTGTATGGAATCACATAGCCATACTTACGTTCAAGGCGTTCCCAGACTTCATCTATCGGCGTTTCACGCCCCCGGAAAAGATTGTCGGGGATATCCCGGATAAGCGCCTCAATCGCACCCACAACATTCTGGTAGCCACGAGGCGACTTACCTTTCAGGTAGTCATGCAGCTCTTCGAGGTCGATCAGCGCCCGTGTTGAAAATTCTATCCTCCTATAGGTTATTTTTTTGAAGTTGCGCGCGGTGATGGCAGTTCGTCCTCAGCTCCCCAGGAGTGCATCCACTTGAACACATCTTCGGCAGCATAGGTCGGCTCGGTTTCGATGGAAACAATCGCCTCTTGCAGTTCCTGCGCGTAGGCAAGGCGGCTCTTGATATAGGCTTCAAGCGCTTCGTTGATGACGAAAGAGCGTGAACGGCGGGTAAGCTTTGAAAGCATATCAACGTTCTTCGCGTTATCTTCCGTCAGGCGAACACTGGTCGGCACGGCGGTATTGGGCATGTCCATGAGTCCAAATTAAGAAAATACGTTTGACTACATTGTATCACACTGCGCCAGAAAAGCAAATTTCTGTTTACTTTCCTTCCAGAAAGCCACGCAATAACCGCTTCCACGGGCAAACATGACAGCGAAGACGATACGGCGCGATTGAACCGGAACCTCTTGCAGGAAGCACAAAGAAAACCCGCTATAGCGGGTCTTTGAAGGGCTTGGTTGCCAGCCACCAGAAGGTGGGCCGATCCACCTTCCCCGGATGCCACACAGCCCAGTAGTATTGCTGTCGCGCAATGCGCACAGTCTGCAAGAGATTGGTAGTTTATAGGTGATCGTCCTCAGGCGGTCAGGGAAGATTCTGGCAGAAAATGGTAGTTTGTCAAAATCTTAGAGGAATTTTGAGGGCTATCTCTTTCGCTCGTTTGAAAAACTGTTGCGTTCGTCCAGAAGGCGCAGAATTTCGACCCGATCTGGCTGAATGCGATAAATCAGCGTGAAAGGCGTATTTTTGATGTGATGTTCCCGCGCATCTGGAAAATCCTCGGCAAGCCCACCAATCGTCGGGCTGGATTTCAGCAGGTTCAGAAGCGCATAATAATGCTGATCGGCATTGCGTCGCCCTTCCGGGAAAACATACATGTAGTATCGCTTGAACCAGCGAAGGTCTGGCTTGGCAAAAGCAAGAAAAACGATCTTCATAGCTTAGTTCCGGTGGTAAAATACGTCCGGTTCCGGTTCAGGCAACTCATTGTCCGTACCAAGGGATTCAAACCACGCGCTCATCTTTTCTTCAGAGATAAAGACCCCTTTTTCAGCCTCGGCAACTGCTTCACGGATGACCATGGTTCTGGCTTCCGTCTCATCCTTCATTGCCTGGATTGCCTGCTTGGCCAACCAGGCAGCACTGCGGTCTTTGCGCTTCGCTTCTGCTTCCAGCCAGTTCTTGAGCTCTGGGTCGAGACGCATCGTGAAACGAGGGCTGGTCATTGTGCTCATAGTCCAAAATTAAGTGGTATGCTTGTGTCAGACAGTGTATGCCCTTCTTGAAAAATGTCAACGCGAAGGCATCTCAAAATTTGGAGAACAGCCTGATCTGAGTACAATTTGGGAACATTAAAGCATTACGAACACAGATGAACATCGCACAAGCCAAGTGCATCCCACTGGCTCAATACCTCGAACGTCAGGGGTTCAAACCGCAGAAAGCCCGCCAGGGCGGTCGCGAGCTGTGGTATCATTCGCCGATCCGGGACGGCGACGAAAACCCGTCTTTCAAGGTCGATACCGTCAAGAACCTCTGGTTCGATCACGGGGTTGCCCATGGCGGCAATATCATCAACCTCGTACGCGAGCTTTGCGCCTGTGACGTGCGCGATGCGCTGCGCCATCTGGAACAGACGCGGCTCTACTCCCCTGCCCTTTCCGTTCCGGTCCTGTCGGCCGGGATGTCGCGCGGCGCTTCGCGCCGGTCTGAGGCTGTGCCAGAAAAGCAGGCTGCTGAGGGTGAAAAAGAAAAAAGCGGGGCCTTCGAGCTGGTTGCGGCGAAACCACTTCAGCACCCTGCCCTGCTACAATATCTGACCAAGCGGGGAATCGATCATGATATCGCCTGCAAATACCTCTCTCAGATCGAGTTCAAGGCCCCTCAGAGCGCCGGAACCTATTTCGCCCTGGGTTACCCCGCTGGGGATGGGTTCGAAGCGCGTAACGCGCTGTTCAAGGGCTTTGTCGGAACCGGGAAGGCTGTCAGCTTCCATGACAAGCCCGGATCGACCCGATTGCAGGTCTTTGAAGGCTTCATGGACCTCCTGTCCTACCTCTCAAAG
>JBKEAB010000104.1:0-6620 GCA_047971845.1 Paracoccus sp. (in: a-proteobacteria)
CAGTTTCCCAGTTCCGGCGGCAGATCGCGCCAAGGCGATGCCCCGTGCGCCAGCCAAAGGATCGCGTCGACAAAAAGCCGGTTACCGGCGTACGGGCCCCCACGGTCTCCCTGCTTGCCGGGAACCAAAGGTTCGATCCGCGCCCATTGCCTGTCCGTCAAAGTCCGTCTGCTCAAGATTGCCTCCCGTTTTTGATCTTGAATCAAACGGATGGATATCTGGAAAGACCATAAATGCAGACGCCGCCTAGGCGGAAGCAACGGAAGAAACACCGGTCAAATACGACAAGCGCCGATACAGGCGCCGCAACCGCATCAAGATCATGTTCGGACGCCTCAAGGACTGGTGCTGCGTGCCTATCCGATATGACCGTTGCCCGAAGGTCGTTCTCTCGGCCATCGCCCTCGTAACAACCGTATTGTTCTGGCTATGAAACAGGAACAAGTCCTGACCCTAACTGTAACGGCGGATCACTTCCCAAGGAGGAGGCGGGTCAGTCCTTTACAAAGATACGTCCGGCCAGTTGCGGGGCAAAATCCGGTCCCTGTCCGGCAATATATTCTGCCAGGACATCAGCCAGATCAGGACCGTAGTCATAGGCATTCATGGCATTGGTTGCAAAGACATCATAACCGTCACCACCATTGCGCACATAGTTGTTCGAGACCATGCCGTATTCCGCATCCACATCAATCGGTGCCCATTCCCCATCTTTCATTACTTGCACATCACTGATGCGGCTACCAGGTTCAGCAGAAGGATCAACGGTATATTTTACCCCGGCAACCTGCGCAAAGCGACCGGCCTCATCTTCAATCTGGCTGACACCGTTTTCCAGTGCCGCAACCACATCCGATCCCTTGAGCGTAAAGGTTGACAGCGTGTTCTGGAATGGCAGGACGGAAATTACCTCTCCCATTGAGATCGGACCTGCATCAATTGAAGCCCGTAAACCGCCACCGTTCTGGATGGCTATCTGGATACCCTGATCTTTCACCCGGTCCAGCATGGCATCGGCAACCAGTGTACCCATGACGCATTCACGCGCCCGGCAATCAGCCCGGTCAGCCCCGATTTCCGATCCGGTTTCAGCAACAATCCTGTTTTTCAGTTCATCAATAGGGGCTGCCAGTTCCCTGATACGAGCCGCGATTTCGGGATCCGGCTCAACTGAGGCATCAATCAGGATTGGCTCACCTTCAGCTGCGACAACCTTGCCATCATCATCGAAGGTCAGCTTCAGATGGCCCAGGTACTTGCCATAAGACCCTGCCTGCACGACTGGAACCGCTGTCCCTCCGGCACCCGACACCATCGTCGGATACGGTCCTTCAGCCTTTGCATCCGTGCTGGACAGATAGGTATGTGAGTGCCCGCCCACCAATGCATCCAGCCCCGGAACGCGTGCTGCAATTCCCTGTTCATGACCATAGCCGATATGGGTCACGGCAATAATCCTGGTAATGCCTTCGGCAGTCAGATTTTCAACATCGGCCGTGATCGCATCAATATCATCCTGAAAGATCAGCGCATCGCCCGGAGAACTGATTTCCGGCGCATCCATGGTCGTCCCTCCCACGATGCCGATCTTTTCGCCACCAGCGTCAATCACAGTCGAACGCATCAGCTTGTCTTTAAGCAGGTTGGACTGGCTGGCATCAATATTGGCAGAGATGATCGGGAATTTGGTGGCATCAATCAGCGCTGCCAGAGCCTCCGGCCCATCATCGAATTCATGATTGCCCACTGCCATGGCGTCATAACCAAGCGCATTCATGAATTCAGCCGTATCCTTCCCCTTATAGGTCGTATAGAACAGGCTGCCCTGGAACTGGTCTCCGCCATCAAGCAGCAGGACGGGCTCGCCCGCTGCTTCGAACCGGGTACGCATTTCGGCAATCTTTGTAGCCAGACGTGCCGTGCCACCAAAGCATTCACCTTTTTCCTCGGTTTCGGCATCACAGGTTGAGTCGTATTTGTTGATCGATTCAACACGGCTGTGAAAATCGTTCGTATGCAGGATATGCAGGACCGATTCGGCCTGGGCTGCGCCTCCGGTCAGGGCAAGGACGGCAACACTGGCCATCAGGCGGGTCTTGGTCATCAGTCTCTCCTTGGCAAGGATGCATGGATCACGTCTCTCCAGTACGCTGGCGCGACAAGCGTGACGCGTCAAACACTGAACAGTCGCTTGCACAGTATTGCAATGCCGATATGACGTGCCAGCCCTTGACCATAGGGCTGGCACGACCGAAACACGCGCCATGATGATATATAAAATACTCCGTACGCCCGAATGGCAGCAATTCAGGGAACGTGGCGTGACCACAGGTGCCTTGGTTGATCTGACTGATGGCTATATCCACTTTTCGACAGCCGGAACGCTGCGGGGTACGCTGGACAAGCATTTCAGCGGTGAGGATAACCTGTGGCTTCTGTCATGCAATGCCGATATCTTTGGTCACGACCTCCGCTGGGAACCTTCGCGCGGCGGTGCCCTGTTTCCGCATCTTTATCGGGAACTGCGGCTGAATGAGGTTACCTCGGCGCGTCCCTTGCCATCTGGCCCCGCGGGTCATGATATCGGAGAACTGGAATGACCCTGTTTGAACGTTTGGGCGTGCGGGTCCTGTACAGGATGGACCCCGAACGGGCGCATGACCTGTCAATCCGGGCACTGTCTTCGGGGCTGGTTCCCGTTCCGGGGAAGCCGGTCACCTCGCCCCGTCTGCGCAGCCGGATTGCCGGTCTGGATCTGCCCAACCCCATTGGTCTCGCAGCAGGATTTGACAAGAATGCCCGCGCCATAACGACCCTGAGCGGGGCTGGTTTCGGCTTTATTGAATGCGGTGCCGCAACCCCCCGCCCTCAGCCTGGAAACCCCAGACCGCGCCTGTTCCGGCTGAGCGGTGATCAGGCTATTATCAACCGCTTCGGCTTCAACAATGACGGTGCCGGGATCATTGCATCCCGCATGAAGACACAGCAACGGCTGGTTCCGGTCGGCCTGAATATCGGTGCAAACAAGGACAGCTCCGACCGGGCGGCTGATTTTGCCGAGGTCGTGCGCATTGCCGGCAGCACCGCCGATTTCCTGACCGTCAATGTCTCATCCCCAAATACCGAAAAGCTGCGGGACCTGCAGGGGGCCGAGGCCCTGGCCGCATTGCTGTCAGGAGTCCTTGCCGCACGCGATTCCCTGCCTGAATACCGGCCTGTCTTCCTGAAGATAGCGCCTGATCTGGACGATTCCGGGCTGGCCGATATTGCACAGATATCCAGATCAGTCGGTATTGACGGCATTATTGCAACCAATACCACCCTGTCACGGAACGGTCTGTCCGATCCGCAATCCACAGAGGCCGGCGGCCTTTCCGGGCGCCCCCTTTTTGATCATTCAACCCGCGTTCTGGCACGGCTTTACCGAATGACAGGCGGCCATATCCCACTGATCGGCGTAGGAGGCATCAGCAGCGTCGAAGACGTCTGGCAAAAGCTGCGTGCAGGCGCAAGTGCGGTGCAGATCTATTCGGCGCTGATTTATGGCGGATTGTCACTCGTCGCCGAAATTGCCCGCAGCCTGGATGAGCGCGCCAAACAACAGGGACTGACCAGCCTTTCCGAACTGACCGGAACCGGAGTTGAGGACTGGTTATGATATTCCCGGTATGACCTCGACCCACACTGGTCGCTCAGAGATAACAACTGGCTGATCAGCCAGTGATACGGTTCACGGCGCGGCACCAATGCCTGGATAATGCACAGGCATGTCCTGTTTTCGGGAAGATATGGGAAGCACGGCTGGTCAAGCCGGGATAAGGCAGAGTAACCACCCTGCTGCCCCAACCGGTAGACCACAGTTACGGCCCAAGCCCTTGCGGCACCGGTCGGTATGGCCACAAACCCTTGCCCACCCCGGTCCTCTCATGAGATAACCCCTCAAACCCAGAAACGAGCAGATTCATGGCCGACGATCTTTTTCCGACGACGCAGGATGATAAAGCTTATTCCGCTGCCTCAATCGAGGTCCTGGAAGGGCTGGAGCCCGTCCGCAAGCGCCCCGGCATGTATATCGGTGGCACCGATGAACGTGCCTTGCATCACCTTGTTGCCGAAATTCTTGACAACTCAATGGATGAGGCGGTTGCCGGTCACGCTTCCCGGATCGAGATTGAATTACTGGCTGATTTCAGTGTCGTGATCCGCGATAACGGACGCGGCATTCCGATTGATCCACATCCGAAATTTCCTGACAAATCCGCCCTCGAAGTAATCCTGTGTACACTGCATGCAGGCGGCAAGTTCTCGGGTGATGCCTACCAGACCTCGGGCGGGTTGCATGGGGTTGGTGCATCGGTGGTCAATGCACTGTCCGACAGCATGATCGTACAGGTTGCACGAAACAGGGAATTGTTCGAACAACGCTTTTCACGCGGGATACCTCAAGGTCCGGTCGAAAAGATTGGCTCAGCTCCAAACAGGCGCGGGACTACCGTCACGTTCCACGCAGATGAACAGATCTTCGGTCACCACCGTTTCAAGCCCGCGCGGCTGCTGAAGATGGTGAAATCCAAGGCCTATCTGTTTTCCGGAGTCGAAATCCGCTGGAAATCGGAAGTTGACGATGGCGAAACCCCGGTTGAGGCCACCTTCCACTTTCCCGGTGGTCTTGCCGACTACCTGTCCGAAACATTGACCGGCGTGACTACCTATGCCGAAAATCCCTTTTCGGGAAATGTCGATTTCAGGGAACGGTTTGGCACCCCAGGCAAGGTCGATTGGGCAATTAACTGGACACCTTCACGCGACGGTTTCATCCAGTCCTACTGCAACACCGTTCCGACCCCTGAAGGCGGTACCCATGAAGCTGGATTCTGGGCTGCGATCCTCAAGGGGATCCGGGCCTATGGTGAACTGGCCAATAACAAGAAAGCAGCCCAGATTACACGCGAGGACCTGATTACAGGCGGCTGTGCTCTGGTATCATGCTTCATCCGCGAACCTGAATTTGTTGGTCAGACCAAGGACCGGCTGGCCACTGTCGAAGCACAGAAACTGGTTGAGGCCGCAGTCCGTGATCACTTTGACAACTGGCTGGCAGCTGATCCGAAATCGGCCGGATCAATCCTCGATTTCCTGATCCTGCGGGCCGAAGAACGGCTGCGCCGCCGGCAGGAAAAGGAAACACAACGCAAGACGGCCACCCAGAAACTACGCCTGCCCGGTAAACTGGTGGACTGTTCAGCCAAGAACCGTTCCGGAACAGAGCTGTTCATCGTCGAAGGCGACAGTGCAGGTGGGTCGGCTAAGCAGGCCCGTGACCGGACCACCCAGGCACTCCTGCCGCTGAAGGGCAAGATCCTCAACGTTCTGGGCGCCGCTTCCGGGAAACTGGGATCGAATCAGGAAATCAACGATCTGTGTCAGGCCCTTGGCGTCGGTATGGGCACTAAGTTCAACATTGACGACCTCCGTTATGACAAGATTATCATCATGACCGATGCCGATGTGGACGGAGCCCATATAGCATCCCTGCTGATGACATTCTTCTTTACCCAGATGCGCCCCCTGATCGACAAAGGTCATCTTTATCTGGCCTGCCCGCCTCTGTACCGGCTGACACAGGGCGCACACCGCATCTATGTGGCTGATGACGCCGAAAAGGACCTGATGCTGGAAAAGGGTCTGGGTGGACGAGGCAAGATTGACGTGCAGCGCTTCAAGGGGCTTGGTGAAATGGATGCCAAGGACCTGAAGGAAACCACAATGCATACCGCCACACGCAAGCTGATCCGTGTCAGCATCGACGAGGATGCCGCCGGTGAAACCGGAGACCTGGTTGAGCGCCTGATGGGCAAGAAACCAGAATTGCGGTTTCAGTTCATTCAGGAAAATGCCCGCTTCGTTGAAGAATTGGATGTGTGACGACAGGCCAGAAGGATCATCCCGACCACTGTTCCGTATTAGGTTCTGTGGCCTCTTGGGATTCCCTTTGATGTGAAAGTCTGATTCATTGTTCCCGTAGCAAGGAGATTTTCCATGGGCTCGCTGGAACGTCTGGTCTTGTCCGATCGGCAATGGGAACGGCTCTCCGCCCACATCATCGGCGACGGCCGCACGCGCGGCAGCAGCGGGCGCGACACCGGATGTTCGTCCAAGCAGTATTGTGGATTGTTCGGACTGGCTCACCATGGCGCGACCTGCCGGACGTGTTCGGGGCGTGGAACTCCGCGTTCCGCCGCTTCAGCCGCTGGAGCCGGAAAGGTATCTGGTGGCGAATATTCGAGGCGATGGCCGATGACCCGGACTTTGACGTGGACAGCACCATCATCCGCGCTCACCAGCACGCCGCAGGTGCAAAAAAGGGGCTGAAGATCAGGCCCTTGGCCGCTCTCGCGGGGGCCTGAGCACCAAATTGCACATGGCCGTGCGCGGCCTGGGATGTCCGGTCCGCTTCGCCCTGACAGCCGGACAGAAGGGCGATGCGCCCCAGGCCGAGGGTCTGATCGCCGATCTGCCTGCTGACATCGTCATGGCCGACACTGCCTATGATAGCGATGCCCTGCGCCAGGTCATCTCCGACAAAGGCGCCATCGCGGTGATCCCCAACAATCCGTCGC
>JBKEAB010000105.1:0-2908 GCA_047971845.1 Paracoccus sp. (in: a-proteobacteria)
CCAGGCGGTGCGCCAAGCCATCCGGGAGGCCGGGGCGCATTTGCTGTTCCTGCCGCCCTATAGTCCCGATCTGAACCCCATCGAACAGGCGTTCCCGAAGCTCAAACTCTGGATGCGGGACGTAAGCGCACGGACACGAGACACGCTATGGTGCGCCGTCGGCACGACCCTCGACCGGTTCACACCACAAGAGTGCGCAAACTATAGCCAAAGCGCAGGCTACGCTTCCCTCAAAACCTGAACCGCTCTAGGCTCAGGCATCGGTTGCATCGCACAGCGACTCAGCGCAAATCGCTCAAAGCGACAAGTCTTTCAACAGCATTACTGCCGGCGCTCAAAGTGCAGGGGCTAATGCACTTGATCCCATTAGGCTACCGTCACCATAATTTCTGGCGTTTTGGCAAAGGGCCAGAAGTGTCAGGTCCTGCATCGTGTGCGCCATCGCCTGGTAAACCATCGCACCGCATTGGCTTGTCAGACGCATGGTCTCTTGCTTGGTCAAGGCGCCACTTCACCGGCGACGCCGGATAGATCATGGCAACCAGAGAAACGCCATCAGGTCCCGAGGAAATCTTGAAACAGGAGTGGCTCCATAAATATGGAACGTTGCTGTGCTCAAGCATTCGCGGCACAATTCAGCCACCGGCTACACCGCCTTCGGCCTGACGCAGCACGCCCATGATCTGAGCCTCGATAAATCTTGCCTTCTTCATCAGAATTATCTCATCAATCCTGCCGAGAGAATTCTACGTTCGCATCCCCTTAACCATAGGGTGGATTATCGACCATACCAAAGCCGGGTTGACTCGGCACGGTTGCCACGCCACCTGTCAGAGGACACGTTGAAAGGGTTCGAAATGTCCATTCCCCAGCAGGGCGGCGGTCCGATTGAACGGCGCGAACAACTGGCCGAATATATCGCGTCTGGTGAAAAACCGCGCGAAGACTGGCGCATCGGTACCGAGCATGAAAAATTTGGCTATTGCCGGGATACGCTGAAGCCTCTGCCATATGAGGGTGACAGATCGGTCAAGGCGATGCTGAAAGGTTTGCAGGCCCGGTTTGGCTGGAACCCCGTCTTGGAACAGGATAAAATTATCGGGCTGGAACGTGGCGGAGCCAATATCAGCCTAGAACCCGGGGGGCAGCTGGAACTGTCCGGGGCGGCACTGGAAAACATCCACCAGACCTGTGATGAAGTGAACCAGCATCTGGATGAGGTCAGGTCCGTTGCCGACAATATCGGTGTCGGTTTCATTGGTCTGGGTGCCGCACCGATCTGGCGTGAAGACCAAATGTCGATGATGCCCAAGGGACGTTACGCGTTGATGACACCCTACATGCGTACGGTGGGAACTCTGGGAACGCAGATGATGTACCGGACCTGCACGGTACAGGTTAATCTGGATTTTGCCTCAGAAGCGGATATGGTCCGGAAGCTGCGTGTTTCGCTGGCCCTACAACCAGTGGCAACGGCCCTGTTTGCCAATTCACCGTTCCTTGACGGCAAGCCCAATGGGATGAAAAGCTGGCGAAGCCATATCTGGCAGAACCTTGATGCTACGCGTACCGGAATGCTGCCCTTCGCCTTCGAAGACGGATTTGGCTATGATCGCTGGGTCGATTACGTTCTCGATGTGCCGATGTACTTTGTCTATCGCAATGGCAGGTACATCAATGCACTTGGTCAGAGCTTTCGTGACTTCATGGCAGGGAAGCTGCCTGCATTGCCGGGCGAAGTACCCACCTTGTCGGACTGGGCAGATCATATGACCACAGTCTTCCCTGAAGCCCGGGTCAAGAAATACATTGAAATGCGAGGTGCCGATGGCGGTCCCTGGCGGCGGTTATGTGCCTTGCCTGGGCTGTGGGTCGGGTTGCTTTACGATCAGGCGGCGCTTGATGCCGCATGGGATTTGGTCAAGGGGTTCGATGCCGAAACCCGCGAGGGGCTACGTCATGCTGCCGCCCGTGATGGACTGCAAGGTGAGGTCAATGGCATCAAACTGCATGATCTTGCGCGTGAAACGGTCGCCATTGCCGAAACCGGGCTGAAATCACGTGCCCGTCCCGGTGCTGGTGGCATGGTTCCTGATGAAACACATTTCCTGAATGCACTGAAGGAAAGTATCGAAAATGGAAAAACCCCGGCCGATGAGTTGCTTGAGAAATATCACGGCGACTGGCACGAAGATTTGACTCGTATCTACGGCGAATATTCGTACTGATCGCCATATGATTGTGAATATCCGTTACCGCCTGATCCAGATCCTTGAAATTATCCTGTGGCTGGGTGCTGCCGCCGGTCTTGGCACGATTGTGCGCGAGGCCTGGGGACTCCGCGATCAGGGGAGCGCGGCCATGCTGGATACTGCCGGACCTGGATTATTGGCCGGTGGTGCCATCATGGCGGCACTGATTGTGCTGATTGGCGTTTATCATAATGGGCGTCGGAACGCCGATGCGATGGAACGGTTGCTTCGGCAGGGAACGGGAATATCCCATACCCAGAAAGCCAATACGGGACGTCGGCTGCCAGGGGCAACAAGAACTGAAAACGCAGCCCAACCGGCTACCGTTCTCCACCCGACGTCCATACCCGAACCCGCCGCACCCAAAGTAGCCCCGGCTACACCTGTAACCAGGACTATTGATGGCTAGGCGAGATCGACATTTATCGCAGCCAGATCATGTCTGCGGCAAGATGAACAAAGCCCGCGAAGTGGATGGTGCGGCGGTCGTAGGGGGTTGCGAACCGACGGAAATGCTTGAGGCGGCCAAAGCGTCGCTCGATCCGGTTACGGTCGGTTTGTAGACGGCGGCATCATGCGGAATGAAGACTTTGCGGTTGCGCTTCGACGGGATGACCGCCTCCGCCTTCATGTTGGCGATCCGTTCACGTAAGTCA
>JBKEAB010000106.1:0-38833 GCA_047971845.1 Paracoccus sp. (in: a-proteobacteria)
CCGCGTGGTGGGCTGGGTGATCAGCAACCGCATGAAGCAGGACCTGGCGATCAGGACGCTGAACATGGCGATCGCCCTGCGCAGGCCGCCGCCGGGATGCATTCATCACACGGATCGCGGGTCGCAATATTGTGCCCATCAATACCAGAAGCTTCTGGGCAAGCATGGCTTCAGGACTTCCATGAGCGGGAAAGGCAATTGCTACGACAATTCAGCCGTCGAAAGCTTCTTCAAATCGCTGAAGGCCGAGTTGGTCTGGCGCCGCGACTGGCGAACCCGGCGCGAGGTCGAGATCGCACTCTTCGAATACATCAACGGCTTCTATAACCCGCGCAGAAAACACTCAGCCCTCGGCTGGAAATCACCCGTGGCCTGCGAAAACAAGGCCGCATAACATGAGCACCCGACCAGAACAATTCCGGGACAGGGTCAACATTCCCACGACATGATCACCAATCGCAAATACCGCTATATCAGCCCGACGTTCAGGTTCCTGAAGGACAGCGGCAAGGTCGTGATGCTGAAAGGTGCCGGGCTGGTTCATTCGCCGGCTCTGCATCTGACCACCCTTGCAGAGGAAGTAACAGAGGCAGATGAGCCGACCATTGCCGTGAGGATCGTGGCTGAGACACTTGGGCTGCCACCGGACGCCAGCGAGGCGGATATTCTCGATCTGTTGCAGCGGCTGCGCTTGATGTTCGGTAAGGTAACGGGCGCGACGGATGCGGCCGCGCAGCTGGCCGAACTCGGCAATATCGCGGAGGAGGAGCGTCAAATACGCTTTGCTGAAGGCAAGCCAGATTCGGCCCGTTTCGCCTCGACCGAGACACTTCAGACCGTTCTGACCGAGCGGAACGAAGCGCTGGCCGACCTTGCCACGCTGCCCCGACGCATCCCGCTTGCCAAGCCATGGCTCACCGCCTACCTCTACTCTCAGGGTCTGTCCATCGCCCAGATTGCCCGCAAACTACGCATCTCGGATGTGACCGTGCGGAACTATCTGCGCCGCGAGGCAGCCAACCGGGAACGGCGTCAGGCAGACGCCGAGCGAATACAGCAATCCCGCATCACCAGACCCAACCGGCTGTAATCGGATATTACCACCTGATCCCACAAAAAGCAGGCTCAAACCATGTGACACCACACAGCGACTGGCCCTGAAGGGCTTCAGGGATCTGGCCCGGGATCGTACGGATCTCCCTCGCCTGACCGATACCGTCGCTGCGACCATTGGCAGGGCATGACAACCCATAAAAAAACCCGCCCCTTCCGGGACGGGCTTTTGATCTTGTGGCGCGGTGGGACTTACCCCACCAACCCTGTGATGGTCACTCGATGATCTTTGAGACCACGCCGGCACCGACGGTGCGGCCGCCTTCGCGGATGGCAAAACGCAGTTTCTCTTCCATCGCGATCGGAGCAATCAGCTCAACCTCGAACTTCAGATTGTCGCCCGGCATCACCATTTCCGTACCTTCCGGCAGTTTCACAGTGCCGGTCACATCCGTCGTCCGGAAGTAAAACTGCGGACGGTAGTTGCCGAAGAACGGCGTGTGACGGCCACCTTCATCCTTGGTCAGGATATAGGCCTCTGCTTCGAACTTCGTATGCGGCGTCACAGAACCCGGCTTGGCCAGAACCTGACCACGCTCAACACCGTCACGCTCAACGCCACGCAGCAGCGCACCGATATTGTCACCGGCCTCACCGCGGTCCAGCAGCTTGCGGAACATTTCAACGCCCGTGCAGGTCGTCTTCTTGGTGTCGCGGATGCCGACGATTTCCAGTTCGTCACCAACATTCACCGCACCACGCTCAACACGGCCCGTCACAACCGTACCACGGCCAGAAATCGAGAATACATCCTCGATCGGCATCAGGAACGGCTGGTCAACGGCACGCTCGGGCGTCGGGATGTATTCATCAACCGCCTTCAGCAGCTCACGGATCGAGTTCTCACCAATCTCCGCATCACGGCCTTCCAGAGCAGCCAGGGCCGAACCCTTGATGATCGGAATATCGTCGCCGGGATAGTCATAGCTGGACAGCAGTTCACGTACTTCCATCTCAACCAGTTCCAGCAGCTCCTCGTCATCAACCTGATCGACCTTGTTCAGATAGACCACCATGTAGGGGATCCCGACCTGACGGCCCAGCAGAATGTGTTCGCGGGTCTGCGGCATCGGGCCGTCGGCGGCGTTCACAACCAGGATCGCACCGTCCATCTGCGCCGCACCGGTAATCATGTTCTTCACATAGTCGGCGTGGCCGGGGCAATCAACATGCGCATAGTGACGGCCATCCGTCTCATACTCAACATGGGCCGTCGAGATCGTGATCCCACGGGCCTTCTCCTCAGGCGCTCCGTCAATCTGGTCATACGCCTTGAAATCACCAAAATACTTCGTGATCGCAGCCGTCAGCGTCGTCTTGCCGTGGTCAACGTGGCCAATCGTACCAATGTTGACGTGCGGTTTCGTCCGTTCAAACTTTGCTTTTGCCATGGAGGCCTCCTTGAATCGGGGCAGATGGCGGTCCGATCCCCGGTTTTTGTATCGGAGGCGGAAATAAAAGCTGATTCAGGAAAAATCAAGGGTGCGCAGACAGAAGCACGCAGCCAGTACTGGCCGGAACCGGCTGGCTCAATTCGCGTTCATTTCCTGCAAACATGCCCCGACAGGACAAAGGGTGCATATATCAAGGGAGAAACGTAATGAGTCTGATGAAATCTCTTGCCCGCGTCGCGGCAGGCGTATTGGTGGCAAAGGGCTTGAGCACAGTCATGAAAGGCGCAAGTGCGGGCAGGACTTCCAGCCCGTCATCTCGCCGGACAGGTGGCGGATTTCTGGATGAGATCACACGCGGCACCCAAAGCCGCAGCAGGGCCGGCGGACAAGGAGGTGGACTCGGTGATCTGCTGGGACAGGTGCTTGGCGGTCAGGCTGGCGGAGCAGGCAGCAGTCAGCGTTATGGTGGCCCGAATTCAAGGGGGGCCACGGGCGGGCTCGGGGGCATGCTGGACCAGCTAAGCACGGGCACCCGCGGTCAGGGTTCATCAGGCGGATTGGGTGATCTGCTGGGTGGCATGCTTGGCGGTGCGGCAGCGGGATCCCTGACTGCACGTGGTGCACAGGCATCCAATGACGCATCCTTCGGTGAACTGCTGAACGACTCCCTGACCCGTGGAGGAGAGCCCGAAATAGCCCCGACGGCTGAACAAAATGCCATTGCCGGACTGATGCTATGTGCCATGATCCAGGCCGCCAAAGCAGACGGGCAGATCGACGAGGCGGAAAAAGGCCACCTGATGGGCGAGCTCGGTGATCTTGACGATGACGAACGTGCCTTTATCCGCGAACAGATGGCGGCACCGGTCGACGTACAGCGTCTTGCCCGGGATGTTCCGCGCGGACTTGAAACGCAAGTCTATCTGATGTCAGTCATGTCGATCAACTTTGACCATCAAAGTGAAGCGCAATACCTGCATCAGCTGGCACAGGCACTCGGACTACAGCCACAGGCCGTCAACCAAATCCATGAACACGTCGGCATTCAGAACCTGTACAGCTGACACATTGCATCTGTTGGCAGAACTGCACCACCCGCCTGCCGGGTGGCGCTTTTGTTATCATTCCCCGCAATACCTGCCCTTGCGGTCCGGAATAAATGAGATAGCTTCGGGTTATCAGATAAATCAAATCGGAACCCGACCCCAGCACCACAACATGCCAGCCATCACTTCATGGAGTTTCTCATGCGCCAGCTTCTTATCGCCACAGCAATTGCCACCCTTCCCTTTGCGGCCACCGCCCAGGACGACGACACGATCAAAGACGTAATCAATGCCCGCGAAGGTTATATGGAGTTGCTGTCCGTTGACATGAGCACACTTGCCGGCATGGCCAAGGGCGATATCCCCTATAATGCAGATGCCGCACGCCGGGCCGGCATGAATATCGAAGCGCTCAGCCAGTATGACTTCCCCGGCCTGTTCATCGCAGGAAGCGCTCCGGGAGATGGCGCCGATACGGACGCCCTGCCGGCCATCTGGGAAGACAGTCAGGCATTTGCCCAGAAATATGCTTCACTTCAGGAAGCCGCAGCCGGTGCAGGCGAATCCGTTGCCGGTGGACAGGACAGCATCGGACCAGTCGTCCAGAAACTTGGCGGAACCTGCAAGGCCTGTCACGATGATTTCCGTAAGAAGTAAAATGGCAAAACAACCACCCGTCCGGGAAGTCCGACTGTGGGACCCGCTGTTGCGCGGGTTCCACTGGCTGCTGGCTTTCTTTGTAATCGCAACCTGGTTGCTTGGGCAGTTCGGGTCCGGGAAAATGACACTGCATTTCTGGTTCGGCTATGTTGTGGCGGGTCTTCTGCTCTTTCGCCTGATCTGGGGATTCATCGGACCTGCCCCTGCCCGCTTTTCCCATTTCCTGCGTGGGCCGGGGGCCATGGCCGAATATACGCGCGGGGTATTGCTGCGCGAGCCAAGCTATTGGCCCGGCCATAACCCGCTGGGAGCATGTTCCGTCATAGCCATGCTGGCCATTCTGGCCACGCAGGTCACAACCGGGCTGATTTCAGATCCGGAAGACTTTATCAATGTCGGGCCACTGGCCGATAAGGTCAGCGGGGCTACCAGTTCAGCTGCAGTTGGCTGGCATCATCTCGGATCAACCCTAATCCTGCTGTTGGTCCTGATGCATATTGGAGTGATTCTTTTTTATCGCTTCTGGAAGCGCGAGGATCTGGTCACCCCGATGATCACCGGCCGCAAAACGGTGCGCGACGAATAAGCGGCATCGACAAAGAACCCAAGCTGGACCAGTCTGCCATTCGCGGCGAACTCACGTGGCCTCTTATCTGGATCGGCGCGTCTTTGACGATGTCATCCATCCACATCTCATCCGTCAGGCGATCACTCATACACATCCAATAACCGTACGCCCGCACAGGTACTGGCCCTATAGCACTTGCGCAGTATCCCGGATCCACTGATCGCCGACGTAACCGCCAGGCGCTTCGGAGCGATATTTTGTGAGCCAGACGAGGTGATACTTGCTGTCCCAGGCCCTGTGGCCACCGCGTTGGTACGATCCCATAATCGCACTCTACACGGCAACTGCCGCAATCCCATGCCTACTAAAGCCGTGGGGTTTACGGATCCCCTATCAGAGGCTTGGAAACATCCTGCAAATAGAAAGGGCGGATGGAAACCCGCCCTTAACATTTATCCGTAACAGTCAGTTAAACTTGTTATCACGTGGAAAACCACGCGGAGCCATGCGGCCCGCCGTTGCCCGTTTGCCGATCCATTCGCTCAGATCCGGTTCTGTTCGGGTCCGCCCGCCAGTTTCCTGCCAGCGAAGCCCTTCGGCCAGCACAATGCAGATGGCATCCGACAGGCCACCATCCTTGAACTTCTGCAAACGGACACCCTTGCCCCGCGCCATCTCCGGCAATTCGGCCAGCGGGAAAACCAGCATCTTGCGGTTTTCACCAACCGTGACGATATGATCGCCCTCAACCCGGCGACACAGCAATGCTTCACCATTGAGAGCCTGTTTTCCCGATTTTGTCTGCGCCAGGATATCAGCCGAATTAACCACAAACCCGTCCCCAGCCCTGGACGCAAGCAGATATTTCACACCTTCACGCCATGGGAACACATCAACGATACCGGCATCATTTGGCAGATCCACCATCAGGCGAACCGGCTCACCCAGTCCACGACCGCCGGGCAGGTCATTGGTTACCAGCGTATAGAAACGACCATTTGAACCAAACAGCATCAGTTTATCAGTGGTTTCCGCATGCAGGGCCATGAATGGGCCATCACCATCCCGGAACTTGACTTCGGCATCCAGCGGCTGGTGACCTTTCATGGCCCGGATCCAGCCCATTTTCGACAGGATGACCGTCACCGGTTCGCGTTCAATCATTACTTCCAGATCAACCGGCTGCACATCAACCGCCGCCGCAATCTCGGTCCGTCGCATACCGCCTGTGGCGGATTTTCCGAACTGGCTGCGCACTTCGCGCAACTCTTCGGTGATACGACCCCATTGCAGACTTTCATCCGCAACAAGCGCGTTCAACCCTTCCTGTTCCGTCAGAAGGTTATCACGTTCAGTCCGCAACTCCATTTCCTCAAGCTTACGGAGAGCCCGCAGACGCATGTTCAGGATCGCCTCAGCCTGTACTTCGGTCAGCCGTATCTCTGTGTCGGCCTCGCCCCCCCAGTTTTCAGCCAGCAATCCGGCCTTGGGATCGTCGTCATAGCGGATAATTTCAATCACACGGTCAAGGTTCAGGAAGGCAATGATATAGCCATCCAGAACCTCAAGCCGGGCGGCAATCTTGTCCAGGCGGAAATTCGACCGGCGCAACAGGACATCACGGCGATGGTCAAGAAAGGCTCTCAACACTTCCTTGAGCGAGCAAACCCTGGGTACGCGGCCATCAATCAGCACATTCATATTCAGCCCGAACCGGACTTCCAGATCCGAGGCCCTGAACAATGCCGCCATCAGCTGCGCAGGATCGACGCTGCGGGATTTCGGCTCCAGGACGATGCGAACATCTTCAGCGGATTCGTCACGCACATCGGCAAGGATTGACATCTTTTTCAGCTGGATCAGCTCGGCCAGACGCTCAATCAGCTTGGATTTCTGAACCTGATAGGGAATCTCGGTCACGACAATCTGCCAGGTGCCGCGCCCCAGATCCTCCTGCATCCAGCGGGCACGCAAACGCAAGCTGCCACGCCCGGTCTGATAAGCTTCACGCAGGGTTTCGGCATCCTCAACCAGTACCCCACCGGTGGGAAAATCAGGTCCCTGTACAAAATTCAGCAAGGTATCGTCACGGGCATCAGGTGATTTGATCAGATGCAGACAGGCATCAATCACTTCGTGCAGGTTATGCGGCGGAATATTCGTTGCCATCCCGACCGCAATGCCGGACGCACCATTACACAGGAGATTAGGGAAGGCAGCAGGAAGGACGGACGGTTCCGTCAGAGTGCCATCATAGTTCGGCCGAAACTCAACCGAATCCTCGGCCAGTCCTTCCATCAAGGCATCACCGGGATGCGCCAGACGCGCTTCGGTATAACGCGAGGCTGCAGGACTATCCCCGTCAATATTGCCGAAGTTCCCCTGTCCATTAACCAGCGGATAGCGCATGGCAAAATCCTGTGCCAGACGTGCCATCGCATCATAGATCGCCGCGTCTCCGTGCGGGTGATAATTGCCCATCACATCACCCGAGATCTTCGCCGATTTGCGAAACGGTCCATTCGGTGCCAGACGCAATTCGCGCATCGCATAAAGGATGCGGCGGTGCACGGGCTTCAGCCCGTCACGGGCATCAGGCAGCGCACGGTGCATGATGGTGGAAAGCGCATAGGTCAGGTAGCGCTCGCCAATCGCACGCGACAGCGGTTCAGAACTGAGGTTCTCGGCGGACTGGTCAGGCATCATATCATCGGACATGGAATGGATTTAGGCCCTGCGCGTCGTACGGTCCAGCCGGAAATTTTTCCGGCCGGTCACAACTGCCGGAACAACATGTCTGTCGGATGCGTTGCGCCCCATATCGCGGCGGCCATATGGCTGGAAACGCGGAAAAACAGGTGAGGGTAATGTACAAGCTGATCTTTCTGACGCTTCTGGGTTTAACAACAACGCTTATCGTCTTCGGAGAAGGAGGCCATCCGGAACCAGAGCGTTCTGCAGCAACGGTCAAACCCGCCGAGCCTACCCCGACAGAGTCCGGAACAACCGAAATCATTCCTGCCGTACAGCAAACCCCGCAACAGGAACGTCCCTTTGCCGGCCCGGCACTGCGCCCCTCACCCGAATATGTCGGGGACAACCCGGTGGAAAGCCTGGCCGATGCACCGACAGATACGCTTTATGTGACAGGTAAGTCCGTCAACTTCCGCGCCGGACCGACCACCTCGGATTCCGTTGTCGGTCGTCTGTCTCTGGGGCAGACTGTCATGGCCGTCGGGCCCAAAAGCGGCGACTGGATTGAGGTCCGCGACAGTCAGGGAAGAACCGGTTTCATGTCCGCCCGGTTCCTTTCGGCACACCGCCCCTGAGCAGGTTAAAGGCTACAGCGCATTCACGAGCACCGTGAAATCTTCGCCTCGTTTTTCAAAATCAGGGTATTGGTCAAAGCTGGCGGCGGCCGGGGCAAGAAGCACGGTTTCACCCGGTTGCGCCTCAGCGTGAGCACGGGCCACGGCCTCTGCCATCACATCGAACACCTCATGCGGCGTATCACCAAGTTGCAGCGCGAAATCACGTGCCGAATGGCCGATCAGATAGGCTTTCACGACATTGCCAAGGAAAGGCCGCAGGCCGTCAATACCGCCATCCTTACCCAACCCTCCCGCAATCCATCGGATCTGCGGGAAAGCCTGCAACGCCTGTCGGGCCGCATCGGTGTTGGTCGCCTTGGAATCGTTGACATAACGTACCCCTCCCAGCTCCCGGACAGTCTGGCTGCGATGTGGCAGACCTGCAAAGCTGTGAAAGGCGGCCTCAACTTCTCGCGGGGCGATACCGACAGCACGGCAAGCCGCATAGGCGGCACAGGCATTCTGATGGTTATGCTTCCCCGGCAAACCGGTTATGTCGCGCAGATCAATCGAAGCCATCTGCCGGCCCTTGCGGTATTCATTCAGGAAGCCCTTCTTCGCAAAGACCCCCCAGCCGAAATAATCCAGTTTCTGTTCTGCCGAGACCCGGATCACCCGATCATCCCCCGGCCCCTGCCCCATCTGATTGGCCAGATAACGCCCTTCAATCTCGTCAATACCAATGACACAGCGGTCTGGGCCGCCTTCGGAAAACAGTCGCCGCTTGGCAGAGAAATACCCCCCAAGCCCACCATGCCGGTCCAGATGATCCGGCGAAAGGTTGGTAAAGACCGCCACATCCGGCGTCAGCGCACGGGCAAGGTCAACCTGATAGGATGACAGTTCAATCACTACGACTTCACCGTCATGAGCCGGCTCCAGCGACAGGACCCCGGTTCCTATATTGCCGCCAAGCTGGACCGGCCGGCCAACCGATTGCAGAATATGATGGATCAGCGCCGTGGTCGTCGATTTCCCGTTCGACCCGGTGACCGTAATGACACGCGGCAGGATATCGAACGCATCCCAGTCCTGTGTGGCAAAGCTGCGGAAGAACAGGCCGATATCATTCTCGACCGGAACTCCCAGATCCAAAGCCTTCGCAATCACCGGGTTCGGATGCGGATACAGGTGCGGGATACCGGGCGAGGTGATCAGCGCAGACACCCCGTCCCATGCATCATCACGTGTCAGATCACGAACCTCCAGCCCATCGGATCCGGCCAGTGCACGGGCTTCCTGTCCATCATCCCAGACAACGACATACGCACCACCCGCCTGAAGCGCGGCAGCAGTCGCCTTGCCGGAACGGCCGAGGCCGAGGACAGCGATAATCTGATTGGCAACGCCCTGGACTGGGATCATGGATCACCTGATGGATGATACGCAAAAGCGCATGGCAATTACATCAATATTCACAGAAACTGAAGGCATACTGACTAATACAGCCTGCCACCCATTTGTAACTGCCCACGAGAACAGTAAAGCCGAAAAGCGCAACAGTCGTATAGGCACGCGACAGACCATTCGTTTCAAACTGATCGCGGATGCAGCCTATCAGTTTTGATAGTGCAATGATTGCAAGTACTGTAAAAACAAAGATTAAGATCAAGGCTTCATATCGCCAGAAGCTACTGCTCCAGCAATCGAGTTCACGCAAATAGTATACAGTAAACACAAGCGTAACAAAGAGAAAATATCCCCAAGTATAGATGGTGCGAAACAGGAGCTTCAAAATCTCTTTCATGTTTTCACCTCAACTTCAGCGTTGACAGCCCGATCAGTGCCAGCACCAGTGCAATGATCCAGAAACGGATCACGATCTGGCTTTCCTTCCAGCCCTTCTTTTCGAAATGGTGGTGAATCGGGGCCATCAGGAAGACACGTTTCCCCGTGCGTTTGAAATACAGGACCTGGATGATCACCGAAAGCGCCTCAACCACGAACAGGCCGCCAACAATGGCCAGAACGATTTCATGCTTGGTCACGACAGCAATCGCGCCAAGCGCTCCGCCAAGCGCCAAGGATCCGGTATCACCCATGAACACGGCAGCCGGCGGGGCATTATACCACAGAAAACCCAGCCCCCCACCGATCAGGGCGGCAACAAAGATCACCAGCTCATCCGTGCCCGGAACTCGGTGCAGTCCAAGGTAATTCGCAAAAGTCGCATTCCCGACCATATAGGCAATGATGGCAAATGTCGCAGCAGCAATCATCACCGGCATAATCGCCAGCCCGTCCAGCCCATCAGTCAGGTTGACCGCATTGGCGGCCCCCACAATGACAATCATCGCAAAGGGGACGAACAGGATCGACAGGTTCAGCAACGCATCCTTGAAGAATGGAAAAGCAAGCTGACCGTTTAGGCCTTGGGGATGCAGATACATTGTCCAGATGGCAGCAACAAAGGCCAGCCCGAAACCAAGTGCCATGCGCACCTTCCCGGAAACACCCTTGGTATTATGCTTACTGACCTTTGCATAATCATCGGCAAAACCAATGGCGGCATAACCATAGGTCACCATCAGCACAATCCAGACATAAGGATTGAGCAATCGCACCCATAGCAAGGTTCCAACCAGAAGTGCCGAAAGGATCAGGATACCTCCCATCGTCGGAGTACCCGCCTTGACAAAGTGACCTTCCGGTCCGTCATCCCGGATCGGCTGCCCCCTCTTCTGCATCCGACGCAGGTATTCGATCAGCGGCCGACCAAACATGAACGCGAAGATCAGCGCCGTGAAGAAGGCTCCGCCAGCTCGAAAGGTAATATATTTAAACAGATTGAACGGCCCATATCCGCCGGTCAGTTCATAAAGCCAGTAAAGCATATCTTATATCCCTGTTGCATCGACCGTGTTCCCGGCCTTGCGCATCGCCTCCACGACACGGCTGATATATGAACCCTTCGAGCCCTTGATCAGAACAATATCACCCGGCTGAACAAGCTCATCCAGTCGGGCGGCAAGCATATCAGCGCTTTCCGCCCAGATGCCACGCCTCGTTTCCGGCAGGGCACCATGCATATGCCGCATCAGGGGCCCGGCCGCATGGACCAGATCAATCGCTTCCATCGCGGGATCTGTCACAAGGGCAATATGCTGGTCAACGCCATCCTGACCCAATTCCAGCATATCACCCAGAATGGCCACCCGACGTTTCCCGGACAGTCTGGCAAGCATTCCCAGCCCGGCCCGTATCGAACTAGGGTTGGCATTGAAAGCGTCGTCAATCAGGCGGATATCCCCCAGATCCTCGACAGCACCGCGACCTTTCGGAGGCAGCCAGTCACCCAGCGATTTCGCCGCCTTGATCACATCAGCCCCGATGGCGCTGACCGTGGCCAGAACACCCATCGCATTGGCCGCAAAATGAGGCCCGACCGAATGCAGGGTGAAGTTGATCGGTTTGCCCGACAAGGCCCCGCAGACGGCCAGATTTTCCCCTTCTGGCGTTGCCGAAATCAGCCGTGCCTCACCTTCTTCACCAAAGCTGAGAATTGGTGCACCAGCATCATCTGCCGCCTGTCGCAGGATCGGTGTCGTTGACAGCCCGGTCGGAATGATTGCGGCACCTGCTGGCACCAGCCCTTCAAAGATCGTGGCCTTTTCACGGGCAATCCCGTCAATATGGCCAAAAGCCTCGATATGGGCAGCAGCAATGGTGGTGATCAGAGCTGCATGAGGATGTGCCATCCGGGCCAGCGGGGCAATTTCACCTGGGTTGCTCATCCCGATTTCAATAATCGCAAAATCAGCATCCGCCGGCATCCGCGCTAGTGTCAGCGGAACGCCCCAGTGATTGTTATATGATGCCTCTGCCGCATGGACCTTCCCCTGCCCGGCTAGTGCCACACGCAACATTTCCTTGGTCGATGTCTTTCCGACAGAGCCTGTCACGCCGATTACCCTGCCCGACATCCGGGCACGGCCCGCCCGGCCAAGTGCCTCAAGCCCTTGCAGGACATCATCAACGACCAGCAGGGGGGCATCCGCCGCAACCCCGTCGGGGATCCGGCTGACCAACGCAGCGGCGGCACCTTTTTCCAACGCCTGCGCAATAAATTCATGTCCATCCCGTGCCGCTGTCAACGCCACGAACAGATCTCCCGGCCTGATAGAGCGCGTATCAATGCTGACGCCCCCGATTTGCCAGCTGCCGGTTACCCGCCCATCCGTTGCAATGGCTGCATCTTTTGAGGTCCAGAGTACCATCAGATCTTCCCGTCCAGGGCTGCAACAGCAACAGAGGCCTGTTCCGAATCATCAAAGGGAAAGACATCATTTCCGACAATCTGTCCCGTTTCATGCCCCTTGCCTGCAATCAGCAGGGCATCACCCGGTTGCAGGGCGTCCACACCACGCAGGATCGCCTCGGCCCGGTCACCGACCTCAATGGCATCGGCTCCGGCTCCGGCCATAACCTCGGCCCGGATCGTGGCAGGGTCTTCGGTCCGGGGATTGTCATCGGTAATGATCACGACATCCGCATGGTCCCGCGCCGCCTGTCCCATCAACGGACGCTTGCCCCTGTCACGGTCTCCGCCCGCGCCCAGAATCACGATGATCCTGCCCATCACATGAGGCCGCAGCGATTGCAGCGCCGCAATGACGGCACCCGGTTTATGTGCATAATCGACAAAGACTGCCGCACCGTTCTCACGCTGTGCAACAAGCTGCATCCGGCCACGCACGGTTTCCAGCCCGGATAACGTATCAATCACGGCGGCCGGATCATCGCCAGCAGCAATCACCAGCCCCGCTGCCGCCAGAACGTTTTCCGCCTGAAAACCACCGATCAGGTTCAGGCGCACCATATGCGTCTGTCCCTTATAGCTGAAACGCAGATCCTGTCCTGTGGCGTCGTAGCGCTGCCCGAGGATGGCAAAATCGCAACCGGCCCCGCTGCCAATGCTGGTCAGAACCAGTTCACGGTCACAGGCAATATCAGCCATCTGACGGCCACGTTCGCTGTCCATATTGATGACAGCACCATCCCCGGCTTCCAGTATATGATTGAACAACAATGCCTTGGCGGCAAAGTATTCGTCAAATCCGGCATGATAATCCAGATGATCCTGGCTGAAGTTCGTGAAACCTCCGGCCAATACACGCACCCCGTCCAGCCGCCGCTGGTCGAGACCATGACTGGACGCCTCCATCGCGGCATGTGTCACACCTGTTTCCGCCGCCGCTGCCAACATCCGGTGCAGGGTCACGGGTTCCGGTGTGGTATGCGCCAGCTTTGCCTCATAATCGCCCTGTACACCCATCGTCCCAAGGCTAATCGCCTTATGACCCAGTGTCTGCCAGATCTGACGGGTAAAACTGGCAACCGATGTCTTGCCCGAAGTTCCCGTGATCGCCACAATCTTTTCCGGCTGATGCCCAAACCACAGCGCTGCCGCACCGGCAAGCGCCGCACGAGGATCCTCGGCAATCACAAGGGCACCACCCCACCCCCGAAGCACATCCGCAGCAAGTGCAGCACCACCTGTATCGGTCAGGATCGCCCCGGCATCCATACGCAATGCATACTGGATGAACTCACCGCCATGAATGACCGATCCGGGCAGGGCCGCAAACAGGTGACCCGGCTTGACCATGCGCGAGTCAACAGAGAGCCCCGTAATTTCCGGATCATGCCCGCCAATTGCGCTCAATCCCAGTCGGGAAAGCCGTTTGACGCCCTCGTTCATATGTACTCCGTCACTTTTTTGCGGCGACCTTTACCCCGGTTCCGGGGGGCGCTTCAATGTCGGGTAATGCCTTGGCATCAATGGGGCGTAATCCCAGGACCGGGGCCAGTCGCCGGATAACCTCTGCGGCAAGCGGCACAGCCGTCATACCGGCAACCCGGCTTTCCCCGCTGCCAAGCGAAACACTGGGTTCGTCAAGAATGACAACCAGCACATATTTCGGATCTTCATAGGGGAAAATGGCAGCAAAATTGGATACCACACGGTTTTCGTAATAACCGCCACCAGGACGCGGCTTGTCAGCGGTCCCGGTCTTGCCAGCCACATCATAGCCTTCCACATTCCCGGCTCGTGCCGTGCCACGAACGACAACCTGCCGCAAAAGCCCCAGAGACAGCTTCGCAGCCTGTTCGGACACAACCTGTTCGCCCTGACCACGATTTTTGCCATGAACCAGTGTCGGCGTCACCTTTCGTCCGTCATTGGCCAGCGTCGCATAGGCTGCCGCCAGATGCAGCGGACTTGCCGCAAGACCATGCCCAAAACTGACAGTTGCCGCAGTCACCGCCGGCCAGCGTTGCGGCACAATCGGCCTGCCGGTCGGGGCTTCCACCATTTCCAGACTGGTTGGCTTGAACAAACCCAGTTTTTCGAGAAACGCCTTTTGTCGTTCGACCCCAATCATCTGTGCAATCCGGACCGTGCCGACATTCGACGATTTCACAATAATATCGGCAACCGACAGACTTGGCCCGTAATTATGATAATCATTGATGCTGTACTTGCCGATCTTCATCGGGCTACGCGAGTTGATATGCGTATTCGGGTTGACCAGCCCCAGATCCATGGCCTGTGCGACCGGGAAAATCTTGAAGGTTGAGCCAAGTTCGTATTGCCCCTGTACGACACGATTGAACAGCGGACTGTCCGAGGGACTGCCTTGCAGTGCCGCTCGGGGTCGATCATTGGGATTGAAATCCGGCAGACTGGCCATGGCCAGTATCTCACCCGTTTCAATTTCCATCAGGATACCTGCAGAACCCTTGGCATTCATCCGGCGCATGCCGGAAGCAAGGACCTCTTCCATGGCCGATTGTGCAGTCAGGTCAACGGAAAGTGTCAACGGTGCCCCTTCATTGGCTGGATTGCGCAACCAGCCATCGAATGCCTTTTCAACACCGGCCGTCCCGATTACCTCGGCACTGTTGACACCTTCGGCACCAAAAGCCGAACCACCAAGAATGTGGCTTGCAATTCGTCCGTTCGGATAAAGCCGCATCTCACGCGGGCCAAAAAGCAGACCCGGCTCCCCGATATCATGAACGGCCTGCATCTGCTCAGGGCTGATCTTTTTCTTTATCCACAAAAATTTACGCTTGGAATCTGTCAGATCCTTTACCAGCCGCTCATGATCCAGATCAGGAAAGATCCGGGCCAGTGCATCCGCCGCACCCTTGCCATCAACCATCTGATTGGGCTGAGCATACAGGCTGTGTGTCAGCATGTTGGTCGCCAGCACACGACCCTTCCGGTCGGTGATATCTGCCCGCTGGCTGATAATCTGTGTCCCGGTTGCCTGTGCCCTTGGTTCCTCAGGATCAGATGCAGCAAGCGCCCCCATGCGGAAGCCAACCGTCCCAAACGCCAACAGAAAGCCAAGCGCCATCAGGACAAGGCGGCCTTCTGCGCGTTTACGGGCCTGATCCTGAATTTCTGCATGACGCCGGGCACGGTTCTCGGCCTCGATCTCATCAGGGTCCTGTCCGGTTTCACGTGCCCGGAGGATACGGGCCAGAGGGCGCAAAGGTATGCGAATCATCACTGAGGCTCCTGTTCGGAGGGCGTTGGATCGGCATCGGTAATCTCTCCCCCAACCGGGGGGACAAAATTTTCGGGCCGACGGGGCGGCCCCTTCACTGGCGGCGACGGATAGTCGATCTTGCTGGTGTCAATAAACTGTTCAGAGGTAATCGGCCCCAGATTCAGCTTGCCGGCATTCAACTGCACCAGCTCACGCAAACGCGCGGGACGGTTCAGATAAGCCCATTCAGCACGCAGGACGACAAGCTGTTCACGCAGTCCGGCAATATCACGCTGCACAGCCTCCATCTCGTTCAGCGCATCCTGCGTGCGGTAGTTTTCACGATAGGCCCAAAAAGCAAGCACCATCACCACCATTGCAATCAGCAGATACAGGACGGACTTCATTTCCGCCCCCCTTTCACCGGCAGGCGAGGCAAGGCGATAGCGTTTCTGTCAAGAGGGTACGCCGGTGCATCGGTTCGGATCCCGACACGCAGGAAAGCACTGCGGGCACGCGGATTTGCGGCCAGTTCCGCTTCGCCCGCCCCGATGGCCCGGCGAAATGGTAAAGTGAAGGTCGGGGCCTCAACGCTGGCCACAGGAGCATGACGCGAACCACCCCCGCCCGTAGCCGCCCGGGACTGCAGGAAGCGTTTGACCACACGATCTTCCAATGAATGAAAACTGACCACGGCCAGCGCTCCGCCCGGTTTCAACGCCCGTTCCGCAGCAGCAAGCCCTTCCGCCAGCTGGCCAAATTCATCATTCACCCAGATGCGGATCGCCTGAAAACTGCGGGTAGCCGGATGGCTCTGCCCCAGTTTAGCACGCGGCAACTGGCTGGCAACAGTCTCCGCCAGTTGTGTCGTGCTGCTCAGCGGACGCGCAGCAATTATAGCCCGCGCGATACGGCGTGCAGCACGTTCCTCACCATAATGATACAGCACATCGGCAATCTGCGCCTCATCCGCCGTATTCAGTAAATCTGCCGCAGTTGGCCCGCCCCTACCCATCCGCATGTCCAGCGGACCGTTACGCAAAAAGGAAAAGCCACGCTCTGCCTGATCAAGCTGCATTGAGCTGACGCCCAGATCCAGAACCACTCCGTCAAGCGGCTGTCCAGTCAGATGATCAAGTTCGGAAAACATCCCGTCAACCAGATGCAGCCGGTCCCCATATCCACCTGCCCATTCTGCCGCCAGGTCGAAGACATGAGAATCGCGGTCAATCCCGATAACGGTTTTTGCACCTGCATCCAGAAGTCGCCTTGCATACCCCCCCGCACCAAACGTGCCATCAGCCCAGACACCCTGCACCGGCGTAACAGCATCGATCAACGGGTCAATAAGAACCGGGATATGAGGATCTTTTCCGGGGATCGTGGCTACGGCCATGGCCTAGCCCTCGCGTCCATCTTGATCCGATCCGCTGCCAAGAAAACTACGCGGATCAAAGTCGGCAGGGTATTGCTGCATGAACTCCTTTAGGGAACCGCCTTCTTCCGTGAAGCTCTCAATACCCCAGACTTCGATAAAGTCGCCTCTGGAACGAAAGAACGCCTCCTTATCAAGACCGATCTTTTCACGCAGCTTCAGCGGCAGAACCAGCCGGCCATCAGTATCAATTTCGGCTTCCGTTGCGGTCCCGTTCATCAGGGTTTCCAGCCAAAGGCGCTCATGTGAGCCCCGTGGCAGCCGGTCAATCTCATCGTCAATACGGTCAGCGGCCTCGACAGTATAGAATTCCAGCTTCTTCCAGCTTTCGGGACCATAAATCACAATGATGCGGGTCCGCTCAGAGGGTTTCCAGTCAGGATCACCGGCTTCGAAAATACGGCGAAAGCGGGCCGGGACCGACATGCGACCCTTGCCATCCACCTTAACCTCTTCCGAGCCTCTGAACTTGCGCGCCACTGGCCCGCGCCTCCTTCGATCCTGTCCGTCTTTCCCGGAACCCGGAAAAGAAAGGCGGACCGGGCTGCTGCCACTGCCCGATCCGCCGCCCTCGTTCCCATCTCTGGGGCCCGCATCGTTGGCGGGCTGGTCCCTGGTGCCACCTTGGGGGAGGCGCTGCTCACACGCAGAAACCGTCATCGGAAGCGGGTGCCTGTATGAAGTCTGCTATCGCCTTCGGGGTCTTATGCGCCCCTTGAAGCCCGTCTCCGTAATTCCGTGATGCCACGGGAATTCATGGGACGCAATGGAAAATCATGGATAGGGAATGGATAAGCCAAAGCATATTACTAAGAACATTTACAGAACAAAAATACAGATAGGGCAATCATGTCACAGGTGTAGAGACATGCTGATCAATATCCACAACATATAGTGTTGCGATAAAGCGTGCCACAAAATCCCGAAAAATCCCAAATTTTATCAAATGCAGGATAATTGGTAGGAATAAGTTATCTGATTTCCCTGATCTCACCCGAATCACAGGCACTCACAGAGCAGTGATTCGGGGCTGCGCCACACAATCCTACATAATCCCATCATTATGTCCCATACTTTCCCAAATACCCGCAGCCAGCATGCCCACAAGCCATATCTGGTTGGGTTCTCAGGGTATCAGGTTGATACCGGGTTTGCTGACAACAGTCGCCTTAACGCCACCAGACCAAGCGCCGGTCCAGGTGCCAGCAATACAAAAACATATTGCAGACCAATACGTTCAATCAGTGAAGCAAGCAGCATAATCGAGATAACCGTGATTGAAAATCCGATGCAGTTGGCAATCGTCAGCGCCGAGCCGACGAGTCCTGACGGCGCAAAGCGGGCATTAAGGGCCGAAAACTGCGGCGAGTCACCAGCCACAACTACGCCCCAAAACAATAGAAAGACAAGAAAAGCAGGAAAGGGCGCAAGAAACATCAGCGGTGAAATCAGACAGCACAAGCCGGATGCTGACAGCTGCATGAACGCAACGCGTGCGCTTCCAATTCGCCTCGACAGATAACCGCCGGCCATACAGCCAAACGAGCCGCTCCCGATAATCGCAAAGCTCCATATGGATACCGATCCGCCTTCACCTTCCAGACGCACAGCCAGCAGTACCGGAAGCAATGCATAAAATGCATAGAGTTCCCACATGTGGCCAAAATAGCCAAAGGCCGAGGCCCGGAAATCAACCGAACGAAAGATCGTCATCAATGCAGCGGGATCAAATTTTGCACCTGCCCTGAGATATGGCCCGTCCGGTACAAGAAGCAGCATCGCCAGACCACCGGCCACGGATATCCCCGAAACCGACATAATCACGCCCTGCCATGGCAGGCCTGCACCCAGACCGCGGATAAGGTGTGGAAGTGCCGTTCCAAGCACCAGAGCCCCCACCAGCCAACCAAGAGCAAGCCCAAGATCACGCTCATACCAGCCCGCCGCAATCTTCATGCCCACAGGATACATGCCTGCAAGGAAAAAACCGGTCACGAACCGGGCTGTCAGCAGGGGAAGAAGATCATGTCCCCCGATCAGTGTCCCGGCATTAGCTGCCGCCCCGGCCAGTGCGGAGAAGAAAAAGACAATCCGTGGCGAATAGCGATCGGCAATTGCCAACCATGCAAAGACCAGTGTGCCGGCAATAAAGCCAAGCTGTACGGCAATCGTAATATCCCGGACCGCCGATGCCGACTCCCCGGAGCCACACACCAGGTCAGGAACCACGGCATTACCGGCAAACCACAGGGACGTTACCGCAAACTGCGCCAGAACAATTGTTGGCAAAATATGGAAAGGCACAGCAGGCAAGACGATCTTCGCATCACGATGTTCTGACAGGTTAGCAACCTGTCTACTGCACAGCAGAACCATATGACAGGCTCAGCATCATCATTCCGGTTCTGGTACGGAATATGACTGGAAAAGATCTGAATACCAAGTGCCTTTATTGCATGGCCTCAGTTTGAAGCACGACTTCCCCTTTCCACGCTGATGCTTGCAAATGTTTGATCCCGTCCTGTCCGAATTCATCAACGCAGTTCATGAGAACGATGTGGATGCGGGTTTTCGCGGTCTGGCAATCATGATCTCGTGAAGCGATACGCTCACCGAAGGGCTTCAGGCATCGCATCGCATCACAGCCCTGCCCCGATCCGGACCAGGCTATTATGCCTTCATCGTTTCACCCAAGGCACCCGGGGGTGCGCAGGATTTCGTTGCAGGTCCGGATGGCAGGACAATGGCAATCCCCCTCCCAGAGGCGGGCATTCCTGCGGATGGGTATGATTGCGATGGGTACCCAGCCATTCGCCATTGCCGGGGAACCTGATCCCGGTGCCGTCGGCCAGCAGGTTCAGGACCGATCATGAAAGCCGGTCAGCCACATGGATACAGCTGTGAACCCGTCTCCGTGACAATTTTTCAATAACGCCATATCAGACAGCAAACCTCATCAGATCGAATCACGCTGTGATATTCCCGGGCAGACCTGAAGACAGGACAGTATTTCCCAGCAAATCACCCAATCAGGGGCAAGACACCATAGCCGGAAAGCAAAACCGACAAGGCTTTCCGTGACGCAGCGTCACTCGGAACCATTGCAGAAAACTCATCGCCGAGGGCCCGTGATCTGGTTCCGGAAACAGGAAACCTGACAGAATGACCGCTTTTGTTGGGCGCTAACATAAATCTGCAGAATTTTTTGATAACAAGATCCTCACTTTGCCGGGAAGGCCAGGTATGACTTGCGGTTTCTGCATAGCAGCATTGAAGCATTGATCATTGTGCAATCGCAGCAAAGGGGCCATCTTGTTTCCAACGGCGCGGATAGGCCGCTCCGTCGAATAGAAGCGACAAGAACAATGGCTGCTACGAACACTCTGACTCACACCGCCCATAATGAACGGCTTGCCGGCACTGGCATTATGAGGCTGGTTGCTCGCTTTCAGGAATCTCGTGCCCGCCGTGCAGTCTATCGCCAAACCGTTGCGGAACTTTCCAGCCTGTCGACCCGCGAACTAGACGACTTGGGAATCCACCGCAGCATGATCACCCGGATCGCAACTGAAGCGGCTTGGGGCAGATAAGAACAGATATCCCGACCCTCCTCCCTGGGTCCGGGTTCAGGCGGTGCCTCTCTCCTCCTCCCTGGAGGTACCGCCAAGAGTTTCGACGGGACCCGACCTCCTCCTCCCCAGGTCTCGTTGGTGAAAGCGGTGCTCTGCCTCCTCCTCCCTGTGGGGTACCGCTCAACCAGATACGTCAGGCCCATTCCTCCTCCCAGGGCCGGCGTTAGCGATGCGGGCTCCTCCTCCCTTGCCTGTGTCGCTTCCAATACGCGGCCCCTCCTCCTCCCTGGGCCAGCGTTGTCGCGGCGACACCCTCCTCCTCCCTGGGTGTCGCCGCTTTTCTTTTGCAGACAACTACGCAATAAAAGCGCATGCTATCCTACCAACACATTTATCATGCCGGAAATGCAGCTGACCTGCATAAGCATGCATTGCTGGCATGGATAATGGGTTACCTGACTGCCAAGGATAAACCACTCAGTTATATCGAAACCCATTCCGGACGCGGTCTATACGATCTTGCGTCTGCCGAGGCCCGAAAAACAGCCGAAGCGGATACCGGTATCAGACAGGCCGAAAGCAACGGATGGCCAGAAACCAACCATCCGCTGATGCAGACACTGGCAGATATCCGGGTACGGTATGGGAACAATGCTTATCCGGGATCACCGCTGATCGCACAGCACTTTCTGCGCCCCGGCGACCATGTCCATCTGGCAGAGCTGCACCCGACCGAATACGATGCTCTGAGCACGACCATATCAGGGGCAAGGCTATACCATCAGGACGGCTTCCAGCTGGCACACGCCATCACCCCGCCTACTCCGCGCCGGGGGCTTATGCTTATCGACCCCAGCTATGAGATAAAATCCGACTATGTGACCTTACCGGTTTTCCTGAAGGATATCGCACGGAAATGGAATGTCGGGATATTGGTCCTGTGGTATCCTATCCTGATCGATAACCGACAGGCTGGAATGCTCAGGCAGCTGGAGGCAACCTTTCCTGATGCCCTGAAATCCGAGATCCGCTTTCCCCCTGCCAAGCCCGGCCACGGCATGACCGGATCGGGAATGTTCATAATTAATCCACCATGGGGCCTGCCCGATGAGGTCGCCCGGATTGAGGCATATTTCAGGGACTGATCCATCACGACAAGCGATCACGGCCAGAAAATACCTTTTCCTGCCCTGCTTCTACCCCTTCCAGATACAATCCCGCCCCCGGCGTGGCAGCCGGGGGCGGGCGGTCATTTCAAATCAACAGTCAGTCAGGCTTTTGCCAGGTTCCGCAGAACATAGTGCAAAACCCCACCATTTTCGAGATACTCGATCTCAACTTCGGTATCGACACGAGCTTTGAGCTGGATCTGTTTTTCTGACCCGTCAGCATATCTGATCGTGGCCGGAACCATTGAAAGTGGTTTGAAATCCCCCTCAAGCCCGTCAATCGAGATAATCTCATCACCCTTCAGGTTCAGTGTCTTGCGATTGTCGTCATTCGTGAATTCAAACGGGATAACGCCCATGCCAACAAGGTTTGAACGATGGATACGCTCAAAGCTTTCCGCAATCACTGCCTTGACACCCAGCAAGTTCGTACCCTTGGCCGCCCAGTCACGTGACGAACCGGCTCCATATTCGATGCCACCCACAACGACCAGCGGCACACCGGCATCCTTATAGGACATGGCTGCGTCATAGATCGACGTTTCCTGTCCGTCAGGGCCCTTGGTATAACCGCCTTCAACACCATCCAGCATCTCATTCCTGATGCGGATATTGGCAAAAGTCCCGCGCATCATCACCTCATGATTACCACGGCGCGAACCATAGCTGTTGAAGTCACGCGGCGCGACCTGCCGTTCGGTCAGATACTGGCCTGCCGGGGTCGTCGGCTTGAAGGACCCTGCGGGAGAGATATGGTCCGTAGTGATCATATCGCCCAGAAGCGCCAGAACACGGGCACCACTGATATTGCTGATCGTGCCTGGTTCCCTGGACATGCCCTGGAAGTAAGGCGGGTTCTGGATATAGGTCGAGGTCGGCGGCCAGTCATAGGTCTCACTATCGGTGATATCGACACCCTGCCAGCGTGCATCGCCCTTGAAGACATCAGCATATTTTTCCTGGAACATCTCGCGGGACACGACGGTATCGACCAGATCGGCAACCTCTTTCGAGGTCGGCCAGATATCCTTCAGGTAAACCGGCTTACCTTCGGGGGTGAAGGCAAGAGGTTCACTGGAAATGTCAATATTCATGTCCCCGGCCAGTGCATAGGCAACCACAAGCGGCGGCGAGGCCAGATAGTTGGCGCGCACATCAGGCGAAATACGGCCTTCGAAATTGCGGTTGCCGGACAGGACTGAAACGGCGACCAGATCATTATCGTTGACCGACTTCGAAATTTCCGGCTGCAGCGGGCCCGAGTTACCGATACAGGTGGTACAACCGAAACCAACAAGGTTGAAACCAACGGCATCCAGATCCTCTTGCAGACCAGCCGCCTTCAGATATTCCTCGACCACCTGCGATCCCGGAGCCAGCGAAGTTTTGACCCAGGGTTTGCGGGTCAGGCCAAGCGCACGCGCCTTACGGGCGACAAGGCCGGCCGCCATCAGCACGTAAGGGTTGGATGTGTTGGTACAGGACGTGATTGAGGCAATCACCACCGAACCATCGTGCAGTTTGTAATCCTGTCCTTCGACAGTACCGGATTTGTAACCGTCATGATGACCGGGAAGATAATCCGGGGCGGGGGCACCCCCTTCCTGAGCCCAGGCCTTACCGGCACTTTCCGGGACGGGCAGCTTGCGGGTGTCACAGATATACTTACGGAAGGCAAACGCGGAATCGGTCAGTGCAACGTGATCCTGCGGACGCTTGGGACCTGAAATTGCAGGAACGACATTGCCCATATCCAGTTCCAGCGTCGAGGAATAGACCGGAGCATAATCGGCATTGCGCCAGAATCCGTTTTCCTTGGCATAGGCTTCAACCAGTGCGATACGGTCTTCTTCCCGGCCTGTCTGACGCAGATAGCGGAGCGTTTCATCATCAATGGGGAAGAAACCACAGGTCGCACCGTATTCAGGGGCCATGTTGGCAATGGTGGCACGGTCAGCCAGCGGCATGTTGTCCAGGCCTTCGCCGTAGAATTCGACGAACTTGCCCACGACACCATGTTCGCGCAGCATCTGAACAACCTTCAGCACCAGATCAGTTGCCGTCACACCTTCCTTCAGCGCACCGGTGATCCTGAATCCGACCACTTCCGGGATCAGCATGGAAATCGGCTGACCGAGCATGGCGGCCTCAGCCTCGATCCCGCCGACACCCCAGCCGAGAACGGCCAGACCATTAACCATGGTGGTGTGACTGTCGGTTCCCACCAGCGTATCGGGATAGGCAACCTCTGTTCCGTTCTGATCTTTGTCGGTCCAGACCGTCTGGGCAAGATATTCAAGATTTACCTGATGACAGATGCCGGTTCCGGGGGGCACCACACGGAAATTGTTGAACGCATTCTGCCCCCATTTCAGGAAGGTATAGCGTTCCATATTGCGTTCGTATTCCAGCTCGACATTACGCTGGAAAGCACGCGGCGTGCCAAATTCATCAATCATCACCGAGTGGTCAATCACCAGATCGACAGGGTTCAGCGGATTGATCTTTTGCGCGCCCCCCCCCAAGGCCTTGATACCGTCGCGCATCGCGGCAAGGTCGACGACGGCAGGAACGCCGGTGAAGTCCTGCATCAGCACACGGGCCGGGCGATAAGCAATCTCACGCGGGTTCTTGCCACCCTTCTGTGCCCATTCGGCGAATGCCTTGATGTCATCGACACTGACTGTGCGCCCGCCATCTTCGTAACGGAGCAGGTTTTCCAATACGACTTTCAGCGAAGCAGGCAGCTTCGAAAAATCGCCCAGACCGGCCTCGGTCGCGGCGGGAATGGAGTAATAATCAACGTTCTGTGCGCCAGACTTCAGTGTGCGGCGTGTCTTGGCGGTATCGGTTCCGGTAACGATAGGCATGGTGGCCTCCCTGTCGGCTGGATGGGTACGGCGGTCGTTCGCCTGTCAGATGCCCCATTCACGGAAGCATTTCAAGGGGGCGGAGCATATTTTGTATGCGATTGTATACCAACCATTGCCTTGTTGCACAACTGCAACGACAATCGTTTCGATATCGCGTCACACAGCCTTGATTTGGGTTTCCCCGTACGATGCCCTATCCCGGCAATGACCACCCGGAAGAGGCAATGGCAAGACAAGCAGGACATACTATCGGTGCATTACTTCTGGCACTGGCATTCAGCCTGCTGCCCGCTGATGCACAGACACTGCACGACGATTCTGGGGACCATGGGTCCGCCGTCGCACCGGACGTATCAGCCAGCAGGTCCCGTAGCGATGATGACCCCGCGGCACCGGCCGATTATGGTGCCATAATGGACGATGTAAACGACGTCATCGACGCCATGGACAAGCCAATCAAACCTAGCAGCCCCACTTCACCAGCTGCCGCAGAGAGTGCCCCACCAGCGCCGGCACACAACCTGAATGCAAAACAATCTTCATCCGGCCCGGCACAAGCCCGCAGTGAAAAATCACGAACGTCTTCACCGATCGTCGTGGAGTTATTCACTTCGCAAGGCTGTGCCGCCTGCCCGCCGGCCGAAGATCTGCTGGCAGACCTAGCCGGACGACGCGATGTACTCGTTCTCAGCTGGCATGTCGATTACTGGGACTATCTGGGCTGGACCGACAGCTTTGCCCAACCTGCCTTCAGTGCCCGCCAAAAGGGATACAACCTGTCACGGGGCGGCAGCAGATCCCTGTTCACGCCGCAGTTTTTTATTGGCGGCCAGACCATGATCAATGACTTGCGCCCCGCCCATCTGATGGCAGCTATCGATCTCGAAAAGGCCGAAAGCGATCATGTCTCCGTTACACGCAAGGGCACGGCTACACGCAGTGAAATCGAGCTGACCGGACAAGGTTCGCTACCACCTTCCATCACCGTGCAGATGGTTCGCTATCTGCCCAAGCGGATCATCCCGATAGAGGCGGGCGACAATCAGGGCCGCAACCTGTCCCATTATAATGTCGTTGTCGGGAACGAGGTACTGGCCAAATGGGATGGCCGGGGTACCTTTCGGCTTACAGTTACCCTGGGGGCAGGAAAAGCCCGCAACCTGCCCCCTGACACACGTCATGCACTTTTGGTTCAGGATATTAACGGACCTTTCCCGGGCGAAATTCTGGCAACAATCCTGCTTGACTGAAGCCACTCACATTTCAGTCAAGTGAAGAACATATTCCTGCAGATCAAACCATTTCCATCCCGACAAGAGGTCTGGACGCACCTGTCCTTTATCCTCAAGAAAGGCGGCATGACTGAATGGATCAATCAGATCACCGGCACACCGGAAGGGGCAAGGGTCGCTCTGGGGCTGGCACTGTCAGCAGCGCTTTTACATGCGATATTCGGGGCGTTGCAAAAGGGTCGTCATGATCCCTGGGTCAGCCGGGCGGCAATTGACCTTTCCGTCCTGATCCTCTCACTGCCTGTTGTGCTGTTCCTTGTCCCCTGGCCCGATCCGCATATGTGGCCAATCTTTGCCGGTGTCATGGTGATCCATACAGGCTACAAGCTGGCACAGGCAATGACTTATCAGCGCGGCGCCTATACCGTGGTCTATCCGGTGGTTCGTGGCACCGGCCCATTGGTTACGGTCATCGCAGCCGGTATCGTGTTTCAGGAACATTACACCCTGATGCAATGGGCCGGGGTGGCCATTCTTGTATCAGGCATCCTCGGGCTGGGCTGGTATAATCACCGCAAGCTTGACACCGGTCGGGAGACACTTCTGCCTGCACTTTCCTTGGCCGTAATCACAGGCATATTCGTCGCAGCCTATACGACCTATGATGCCTGGGGCATCCGACAATCGGCCAATCCATTTACCTTTTTGGCATGGTTCTTCCTGCTGGACGGAATATTCATGCCGGTCTTCACGCGACAGCGCCTGAGCGCCCTGCCCCGGCATGAATGGCGTAGCCTTGCCTTACGTGGTCTGCTTGGCACATTCATAGCCTTTGCCAGCTTCGGATCCATCATGCTGGCCATACGCATAGACGAGGTTGGACGGGCCGCCGTGCTGCGCGAAACCTCAACCGTTTTCGCGGCCCTTGTCGGTTGGCTCATCCTGGGCGAAAAGGTCGGCCCGGGACGGGCGGCATTAATGGCACTGATTGCCACTGGTGCTGTTATCATGGAATTCGGTGCACGCTAAAGGAGGCTGCATGAAACAGGTCAAACCATGGATAAAGGCCGGTCTGGAATATGGCCCGCTGATTCTGTTCTTCGTCGTCTTCATGATCATGCGCAACCGCACCGTGACACTTGGCGGCACGGAATATGGCAGCTTCATCGTCGCCACGATGATCTTCGTACCGGTATTGACCATCACGACACTGACGTTATGGCGTCTGACCGGAACCTTGTCGGCCATGCAGATCATGACTCTGGTACTCGTCGTGATCTTCGGCGGGCTGAGCATCTGGCTTAATGATGAACGTTTCTTCAAGATGAAGCCCACGATCATCTACATGCTCTTTGCCGGTCTGCTGGGCCTTGGGCTGATCCTGAAACGCAACTGGCTGGAACTGGCCATAGGTCAGGCATTGCCCATGCGGCATGAAGGCTGGGTACAGCTGACCCGCCGCATAATGGCCCTGTTCGCCGGACTTGCCATCGCAAATGAGTTCGTCTGGCGTACCATGTCGGACACGGCATGGGTGAACTTCAAGACCTTCGGCCTGCCGGTCATCATGCTGGTCTTCTTTATGGCCAATGCAGATCTGTTTGACCGCTATGCCATAAAACAGGAAAAAGACGGCGATTCCGACGCCGACTGATCCCTGCCCGGCACACCAGGTCAGCCGGTGCTTGCCATCCCACATCACCGGGAGTAGCACAGGCTGCACAACATTCGAGGCACATCATGAACAACCGCAATCTGCATAAACGCAGTCTTGCCGTCCACGCCGGCATTCGTCGCAGCCAATATGGCGAGATGGCCGAAGCGATGTTCATGACACAGGGTTTTGTCTATGACACGGCCGAGCAAGCCGAGGCACGGTTCCAGAAGGTGGGCGAAGATGAATTCATCTATGCCCGCTATGGCAACCCGACAAATCGCATGTTCGAAGACCGCATCGCTGCCCTGGAAGGAACCGAAGATGCCTTTGCCACCACCTCGGGCATGGCAGCTGTCAACGGTGCATTGATGGCCGTTAGCCAGCAAGGCAGCCATATCGTTGCATCGCGTGCCCTGTTCGGATCAAACCTTTACCTGCTGGACCTGCTGAAACGTTTCGGGGTCAAGGTAACGCTTGTTGACGGCACCGATCTGGAACAGTGGCGCACAGCCATCCGGCCGGACACGACAGCAGTCTTCTTTGAATCGGTATCCAATCCGACGCTTGAGGTGATCGACATTGCCGCCGTATCGGAATTTGCCCATGCACATGGTGCAATTGTCATCGTCGACAATGTCTTTGCCACTCCGGTCTTTTCCCGCGCTGTCGAACAGGGTGCCGATGTCGTGATCTATTCGACGACAAAACATATTGACGGAGCCGGCCGGGGTCTGGGCGGCATCATCTGCGGGACACGTCAATTCATCCGCGAGATTGCTGAACCCTACCTCAAGCATTCCGGCGGCGCGATCAGCCCGTTCAACAGCTGGCTGATGTTGACCGGGCTGACCACACTGGATCTGCGTGTACGCACAATGGCGGACAGTGCCGCCGCAACGGCAAAGGCCCTGGACGGCCATCGGGGACTGTCACGGCTGATTTATCCGGGGTTGACCAGCCATCCCCAGCATGCGCTTTCGATGTCTCAGATGGGTTCAGGAGGCACCATGATCGCCCTGGAAGTCGCCGGCGGCCAGCAAGCCGCCTTCAGGATGATGAACAAGCTGGAACTAGTGCTGATCTCCAACAATCTGGGTGATGCCAAAACCATCGCGACCCATCCAAGCACAACAACGCATCAGCGCCTGTCGGAAGAAGAGCGCCTGCGCCTTGGCATCACGCCGGGTCTGATCCGCCTGTCAGTCGGGCTTGAGCATCCTGATGATCTGATCGCAGACCTGCATCAGGCACTGGAATGAACTGAAAGAACGGCGGGGAAGCAAACCATTTCAGCCAGTCCCTGCCGAAAGCCCTTCCGATTCTGCCAATCCGCCCTATATCGGACGCGCGAACAGCCAAGGAGCCGCCCGTGAACACGCCGCGCCCGCCAACCACCTACCCCGCGCTCGCCCGCGAATATGATGCCGCTTTCACGGTTGACCCGCAATACAAGGCAAGCCTGCCCGACCTGCAGAATGGTCCTGCTAGCCTGATTGTCGGTGCCAATGTACTGATCCAGCATGTCGGGATTTCAAATTTCCGCCTGCCAATCCGCTACCAGATGAAAGATGGTGGCGAAATCACACTGGAAACATCTGTTACCGGTACGGTCAGCCTGGAAGCCGATCGCAAGGGCATCAACATGAGTCGTATCATGCGCAGCTTTTATGCCCATGCCGACAAGGCTTTCAGCCTTGATGTTCTGGAAGCCGCACTGGATGATTACAAGGACGATCTGGACAGCATGGATGCACGCATCCAGATGCGGATATCCTATCCGATGCGGGTAGCTTCATTGCGTTCCGGCCTGACAGGCTGGCAATATTACGACATTGCACTGGAACTGACCGAACATGCCGGCCAGCGGCGGCGGATCCTGCATGTCGACTATGTTTATTCCTCGACCTGCCCTTGCTCTCTGGAGCTTTCCGAACATGCCCGCGAAAGCCGTAGCCGGCTGGCGACACCGCATTCGCAACGTTCGGTCGCACGCCTGTCTGTCATCATGAACGGCGAGGACAGGCTGTGGTTCGAAGATATGATCGGGCTTTGCCGTCAGGCTGTGCCCACGGAAACCCAGGTCATGGTCAAGCGGGAAGACGAACAGGCCTTTGCCGAACTTAACGCTGCCAATCCGATCTTTGTCGAAGATGCGGTGCGCAGCTTTGCCGAGCAGTTGATCGGGGACGCCCGCATCGGTGATTTCCGCATCATTGCCAGCCATCAGGAATCGTTGCATTCGCATGATGCCGTCAGCATGCTGGTCAACGGACCAACCTTTGCACAGGACAGCCTTGACCCGACAACTTTTGCCAGCCTGCAGCACCGGGGATAGGTCGGAGGAAAGAGGATGCTTTGCGCCCCCTCTGGACGGGCGCATGCACTGTCACTAACCTGCATCCGACGACAGGGAACACACCATGAGATCACAGGATATGACCCGAGACTTTGCCGCTGCCGCCACCACTTTGTCCGAGGCCCTGCCTTACATGCAGCGATATTCCGGAGCGATCGTCGTGGTGAAATTCGGTGGGAACGCGATGGGTGATGATGCCGAAATGGCAAAATTTGCATCCGATATTGTATTGATGAAACAGGTCGGCATTCATCCTGTCCTTATCCATGGTGGTGGACCAATGATCAATGACATGCTTGGCAAGCTGGGCATTGAAAGCCATTTCGTGCGGGGAAAGCGCGTGACAACCCGGGAAACCGTCGAGGTCGTCGAGATGGTCCTGTCCGGGCTGGTCAACAAGCGCATCGTACAGGCGATCAACGACGCCGGCGGCCGGGCCATCGGAATTTCCGGCAAGGATGACGACCTGATGGTATGTGTAGCCGATGATCCGGAACTTGGCTTTGTCGGTCGTCCTGTTGAAATGAATGTGCAGATCATCCGTGATCTCTATCAGGCCGGACTGATCCCCGTCATCGCCCCGGTCGCCACGGGAATAGCCGATAACGAGACCTTCAACGTCAACGGCGATACGGTTGCCGGCGCCATAGCCGGGGCATTGCAGGCTGACCGGCTTCTGTTGCTGACCGATGTGACAGGCGTCAAGGACAAGTCGGGCGAAGTCGTAACCTCAATGACTCCGGATCAGGTACAGGACATGATTGCAGACGGTACGATTGCCGGAGGCATGATCCCAAAGACCGAAACCGCACTGAAGGCAATCCACGAAGGTGTCCGTGCCGTGGTGATCCTTGATGGGCGCGTTCCGAATGCAACGCTTCTGGAACTGTTCACAGAACATGGTGCGGGCAGTCTGATCCGTTCAAGCGAACCACGTATCAAACACCGCAGATTGCGGCAGGGCGACAGCGGGCTGTAACCGGATAATCGCACGGCGTTGAATGCAGCGGAAATTTTGCCCTTTCAGATCGCGTGAGGGACTTGCCCTTATCGCGCATACTATGGCAGGCTCGCCAGATAATTCGCGTCACACGAGGCTGTTTTCATGACCCCTTCCGGATACCGGCGCCTGATTTTGACCCGCCATGCAAAATCCGCCTGGGACGATCCGACGCTTGAGGATTTCGATCGTCCATTGAATGACCGCGGCCGCCGTGCAGCCCGCGCTCTTGGCGATTTCATGGCATCGCGCGGATATGAACCTGAAGAAGTGATCTGTTCCCCCGCGCGCCGTACGCGTGAGACCTGGGATCAGGTGGCCGGTGCCCCGTTGGAGGTTCGCCCACTTCTGAGGTTTGAGGAAAAGCTGTTCCATGCCAACCCGGCCGCCATTCTGGAACTGCTGAAAACAGCAAGCGAACCCACCGTAATGATAATTGGCCATAATCCCGGCATTGCCGATTTTGCCGCCAGCCTGCCTGCAAGGGTTCCGGTCGATCCCGATTTCCGGCGCTATCCGACAGCAGCAACTCTGGTTGTCGACTTTCAGATAAATGACTGGGCCGATATCCGCCCCGGAGAGGGCAGTGTCATGGACTTCGTCCGCCTTGACGGACGCTGACAACAGCAAGGAAACAGTGACATGGGTTATCTGCAAGCGCATCCCGATGCGAAGGGCTTTTTTGGGCCATATGGCGGGGCAGATCTGCCCCCGGTTCTTGTCGAACATTTCAGCGCCATTGAAAAAGCCTATTTACGGTTGTCGCGCTCGGCTGACTTCATCAATGAACTCCGCCATATCCGGAAGCATTTTCAGGGTCGCCCAACTCCCATCAGCTATCTTGGCAACCTGTCAAAGGATTGTCACGGGGCACAGATCTATGCCAAACGCGAAGATCTCAACCATACGGGTGCACATAAACTGAACCATTGCATGGCCGAAGCCCTGCTGGCCAAGCATATGGGGAAAACCAAGGTCATGGCCGAAACCGGAGCTGGTCAGCACGGTGTGGCACTGGCTACCGCAGCCGCATATTTCGGGCTGGATTGTGAGATCCACATGGGCGAAATCGACATCGCCAAGGAAGCCCCAAATGTCACCCGCATGAAACTTCTCGGGGCTGAAGTCGTACCGGTCGAGTTTGGCGGCCGGTCCCTGAAAGAAGCCGTGGACAGTTGCTTTCAGTCCTATGTCGCACAAGCCCATACCGCATTGTTCGCGATCGGCAGTGTTGTTGGCCCCCATCCGTTCCCGATGATGGTGCGCGACTTTCAGCATGTTGTCGGCATCGAAGCCCGTGAACAGTTTCTGGACATGACCGGCCGGCTGCCGGATATGGTTGCGGCCTGTGTCGGCGGCGGATCAAATGCGATGGGTATTTTCGCGGGCTTCATCGACGATGAGGACGTGACACTTCATGGTGTCGAACCCCTTGGCACATCATCCAATCTCGGCGACCATGCCGCAACCATCACCTATGGCAAAGACGGCAATATCCACGGTTTCCGTACACTGGTGCTGAAAGATACCGACGGCAATCCCGCCCCGGTCCACACAGTCGCCTCGGGTCTCGATTACCCTGGTGTCGGACCAGAGCATGCCTGGCTGCACAAAAGCGGCCGTGCATCCTATACTGCTGCCGATGACAAGGAGGCACTGAATGCCTTTTACCTCCTGTCACGGCGCGAGGGGATCATCCCCGCGCTTGAAAGTGCGCATGCCGTTGCCTTTGCCTTACGTGAGGCCCCGAAGAACCCCGGCAAGACAGTTCTCATCAATCTGTCGGGCCGTGGCGACAAGGATATAGACTATGTTACCGAGACCTATGGTTTCGGCAATAATGACTGAGCCCTATATACAAACGTACTGCCGGCCCTGATCGGCAGTACCTGCACCCGCCCTGCTTTCATCAGATCAATGCATCCCAGAGGCATCATTCGTCTGAATAAAGACCCTCATAAATCGGACCAAGCGTATCAAGCTCAAACAGTGAACTGACAGAAGTCCCATTCCAGATATTGATAATGGCCTGTGCAAACATCGGCGCAGTTGGGACGATACGGATATTGGAACAGTTCTGCACGCGCTCGGGCTGATAAATGGAATCGGTGATGACCAGTGATTTCATGACCGAATTCTGGACACGCTCGACCGCGGGGCCGGACAGTACGCCATGGGTGATATAGGCATGGACTTCAGTGGCACCATGATCGGACAGCAGCTGTGCAGCCTTTACCAATGTACCAGCCGTGTCGCAGATATCATCAACGATGATACAGCTTTTTCCCGAGACATCACCAATCACCGTCATTTCTGCAATCTCACCGGCCTTCTCACGACGCTTATCAACGATGGCCATGGGAGCATTGATACGCTTGGCGATCTCACGGGCGCGTGACACCCCCCCGACATCAGGTGAGACAACCATCAGATCATCCATCTGCCCTTTGAAGTGATGCCGGATATCAAGCGCAAAAACCGGCGCAGCATAGAGGTTATCAACCGGGATATCAAAGAAGCCCTGAATCTGGGTAGCATGCAGATCCAGCGTCAGAACCCGGTCCACGCCCGCCTTGGCCAGCATGTTGGCCACCAGCTTGGCCGAAATCGGTGTACGCGCCTTGGCACGCCGATCCTGCCGGGCATAACCGAAATAGGGGATGACAGCCGTAATCCTGTCGGCCGACGACCGCTTGAGCGCGTCAGTCATGATCAGCAGCTCCATCAGGTTGTCATTGGCCGGATTCGACGTCGACTGGATAATGTACATGTCCTCACCACGGACATTCTCGAAAACCTCGACAAAAATTTCCTGATCGTTGAAACGTTCAACCCGTGCATCAACAGGGGCCACACTCATCCCCCGGTGCATCGACATGCGTCGGGCAATGGCTTTGGCCAAAGGCTTGTTGGCATTTCCGGAAATCAGCTTCGGTTCGGTCATCGCGGGCATGAGCGGGGTCCTTCGGGAGGCGGGATTCGAACGATTGCAGCGGACTTATCACCACGATAGTTTCCCCGCAAACCTCAACCGTCCGGAAGTGGAAGAGCAAATGGCGCATATCGACTATTATCTGGGAACAATCAGCCCATGGTGCTATCTGGCCGGCGACCGGCTGGAACAGATTGCACGGGAACATCAGGCAACAATCACCTACAAGCCCATCGACCTAGTACAGCTTTTCTCCCGTACCGGTGGTCAACCCCCGGCAGAACGGCATGAAAGCCGCCAGGATTACCGCCTGCAAGAAATGACCCGTTGGGCAGAATACCTGCAGATGCCCTTCCACCTGCATCCGGCTCATTTTCCGGTCAACATGGCACCATCATCCTATGCCGTCATTGCAGCACAGGAAGATAACACGGGCAACATGGGCACTCTGGTACAGGGCTTCCTGCGGGCTGTTTGGGCAGAGCAACGCGATATTTCTGACAATTCAGTCATCCGCGACGTGCTCGCAGCAGCCGGTTTTGATCCCGATCTTGCCGACAGAGGGCTGTTTGTCGGTGCCGAGCAATACAGCCGCAATCTGGAAAATGCTGTCGCTGCCGGTGCCTTCGGAGCCCCATTTTACGTCATCCGTGAAACCGGACAAAAATTCTGGGGCCAGGACAGGCTGGATTTCCTGGCTGAGCACCTTGCCACACTATGACTCTGTTTGAACGCCGGTTTCCGGGCAATCCGGATCGCCAGGCAATCGGCCTGCATTGTATGATGGGCAGCAGTGGGTTGTTTGAACCCCTGATGTCTTATCTGGATGATCTGATCGGGATGCACAGCTTTGACTTCCCCGGACATGGCCGCAGCCCGGACTGGTCCCTGAAGGGCGAAACAGATCTGCATACATATGTTACCCGCCACGCTGCACAGATAATCGGCCAGCCGGTCGACCTGATCGGTCACAGCTTTGGCGCAACCGTTGCCTTGCGCATAGCTGTCAGTGCCCCTCAGGCGATACGCAGCCTGACCCTGATCGAACCGGTCATGTTTGCAGCTGCATCAGAACCTTCCCGCAAGGCCGAATATGCTCGTCTTGCACCATTCGAGAAACATCAGGACTGGGACGGAATGCTGCAACGTTTCCTCGGGGATTGGGGATCGGCCGGGCCGATCCCGACCGAAGGGCCGCGTGCAGATCGCCTGCGCAAGCAGATGCAGATGGTCATCAGCACCAATGCCGCACTCATGTCAGATCAACCGAATATCCTGCGTGAGGACGGATTGGAGGGCATTGATGCACCAGTCATGCTGATATCGGGATCGGAATCTCCTGACATTATCCACGAAATTGCCACAACCCTTGCCGCTCGTTTGCCTGATGTTGGCCGTGCAACGATCCCCGGTGCAGGTCATATGCTACCATTGACCCATCCCGAACGATTGGCCGGACTGGTCCGGGTAAATCTGGAACGCGCCTGACCTGAACAACAACCGGCCTGCACCGACGAAATCTGCAATATGCTGTTCAAGGTACTGAAATACGATACTTTCGATGATGGGGTGATAGAAACCACCATATTTGCCAAGAACATATATTCATTCTTCACATGAAGCAGACCCGAACGGGGCCGGGGCCCCGGGTCCAAACATGGAGATTCAGCCACGCAGGGCTGAAATTAACGCTTCGATCTCAGTTTCCTGCGTACTCCACCCGCAGACAAGGCGGATCGTGACTTCATCTTCATTTTCATCACCAGGAGAACTCCATCTGTGATAATGTGCGCCTGCGGCCCGTGCCCGGTCATCGGCATCGGCTGGCAGGACGACAAAAACCTGATTGGATTCGACGGGCTGAAGCACCCGTACGGATTCAATCGTATCCAACCCATGCGCCAGCAGACCCGCCATATCATTGGCATGACGGGCCAGCCTCAGCCACAGCCCATCTTCCAGCAGCGCGTAGAACTGTGCCGCCAGATAACGGTGCTTGGATAAAAGATGACCACTGCGCTTGCGCATATGGACCAGCCGATCAGCCAGATCGGGGTTAAAGGCGATGATCGCCTCAACCCCCATTGCCCCGTTTTTAGTCCCACCAAAGGACAGGATATCAACTCCGGCTTCATGACTGAGCTTTCCGGGCATGACATCACACGACACAACCGCATTGGCGAAGCGGGCGCCGTCCATATGCAGACCCAGCCCATGCTGGCGGGCAATAGCAGCAATTTCTGCCACGTCATCAGGTGTCCAGACACGTCCCCACTCGGTTGAGTTGGTTAGCGAGATCGCTGCCGGATGCCCTCCGCCAAGTCCCTCACCACTCCAAAAGGACACGGCCCGGTCAAGTGCATCCGCATCTATCAGCCCGCCTTCCCCCGACACCAATGTCAGCTTTGCACCACCGGTAAACATCTCAGGTGCACCACATTCTGAAGTCTCCACATGCGCATCTTCATGGCAGAAGATACGCCCCCAAGGCGGAACCGCAGCACCAAGGGCAATGGCATTGGCGGCTGTACCGGACGCTACCAGCAAAATTTCAGCCTCTGAAGCATTGAACAGTTCACGGATTCGGTCTTCGGTTGCCAGACTCAGGGCGTCGGCACCATATGACGTAACATGCCCCTCATTCGCGGCAGCCAGTGCCTCCATCACCTCGGGATGTACGCCGGAAGAATTGTCAGACAAGAAATTCATGCCAGATCCTCGATAATATAGTCTTCCCAGTCTCTTTCACTGATTTCCGCCTCTGATACGACCCAGCCCCGGACCGATGCACCGGCATGATGTATGGCTTCACGGTCACCACTGATCAGGTAATGCCAAGCGGGTAGTTCCTGCCCTTCATACCGCAACCGATACGCACAGGTTACAGGCAGCCAATAGCTGATTTCACGTATTTTTTCCGGTGAAAGCGTCACACATTCCGGGACATGGCGATGACGGGTTTCATAACGCGTGCAACAACATGTCTGACCATCAAGCAACCGGCAGGCAACACGCGTGAAGGCAAGTTCTCCGGTATCTTCGAATTCCAGCTTGTTCAGGCAGCATTTCCCACAGCCATCGCACAAGGCTTCCCATTCTTCGGAGTCCAGATCCCGTAGCGGAAGTTTCCAGAAACGCGGCCGCATCAAGAGCCCGACAGGATGGCACGGGCCTGCGCACTATCCCGATCCATCTGCGAAATCAGGGCTTCCAGACTATCAAATTTTTCTTCCCCACGAAGATAGTCAACCAGTGCAACGGACAAATGCCGGCCATAAATATCACCGTCGAAACCGAACAGATGCGCTTCCAGATTGGGATGGTTTTCCCCGAACATCGGTCGTACTCCAAGGCTTGCCACCCCCGGCCACGTCCCCTGATGCGGCCCATCCAGGATATCGGCCAGAACGGCATAGATCCCCAGCTTTGGCAGATGCAATCCATCAACCGACATGTTCGCCGTTGGATAGCCCAGCTCCCGTCCGCGTTTTTCACCATGCAGAACCTCACCTTCGATCCGGTGCCAATGTCCAAGAATATGTTCAGCATCACGCGGTCTGCCCGCACTCAGCGCCTCACGGATTGCAGTCGAGGAAAAATCCTGCCCGCCCTCCCCCACAAGCGGGGCAATCGTTACACCAAAGCCCAGCCTTTCTCCCAGATCCTTCAGGGTGCCGGCATCCCCGGCCCTGCCCTTGCCAAAGCAAAAATCCGCACCAACCGTCACATGCGTAACGCCCAGCCCATCACACAGGACCTCTGTCGCGAAAGCTTCGGGACACAGGCCCGCAAGAACCGAACCAAAGGGCAGGACATACAGCTGATTAACGCCAAGGCGACGCAGGCGGCTGGCACGTGCCTCGGCATTCATCAGGCGAAAGGGAGGGGCATCGGGTGCAAAGAACTCACGTGGGTGCGGTTCAAAGGTGATAACCCCAAGCGGCACATCAAATGCCGCACGCGCAGTATCTATAACGGCGCGATGTCCGCGATGGACGCCATCAAAATTCCCCATGGCGACAGTGGCCCCGCGCGCGGAAGATGGCAGTCCGGTCCAGTGGTGATGGATATGCAATTCGCCCCCTTCCGGGCTCCGCCCGGCCCGGTCCGTCTGAAGCGGGAAAACCCGCATTTCCTGCGTATCGCGCAGCAACAGGCCGGTTGCAAGCATCACAATCGCTATCCACGCGTCAGGCAGGCCGCCATTCAGACGGACAGGCAGCCAGTAATACCTGCGCTTCCACCTGACGAGGTCGGTTGACATCAGGATCAGTAATCACCGGCTGACGGGCCAGCCGGGAAATCCACGCTGCAAGCAGACACTGCTGATATGCCCCGGCCTGGATGAGCCCAAGATACCAGTCAAAAGGTTGCAATTCCGGATCACGCGCCCCCCGAAGCGCCAGATACGCAAATGCATCACGCGCCTGCCCAACCAGAGGGACCAGAATACGTTCGTAACCTGGCCCTTCAACCTGATCAAGAGCCACCAGATCCGCCGTATCCAGACGATACAAGGCCCCCGGCACGACACAGCCATCTCTCCCCGCGACCAGAGTTGCCTTGCCTGATCCATCTTGCCCGATCTTGTCAAAGGCCAGATCATAACCTGCAATCTCAGCCGTTCCGATCAGGTCGGCAGATGCACATCGCGCTGCAAGCCCAGCATGTTGGAGCCATAGGCAAAATATAGCGATGTCACCTAGATCACCTTGCGTTTAATCGTCACCGTATCCTGCTGCTTTAAAGAAGTTCCGGCATTCTTCGGGCGTGAAGAGATCGCAGATTTTTCCGACGGTTTTCCATAGATCGTGAATGGTTCTGGCACCGACCCGCCGGAGATGGGCTTTCAGCTTGGAAAATGCCATTTCTATGGGGTTCAGGTCCGGCGAACAGGGCGGCAGGAACAGAAACCATGCGCCGCGCTCGCGCAGGGCAGCCTTGGCCTTCTCG
>JBKEAB010000107.1:0-13355 GCA_047971845.1 Paracoccus sp. (in: a-proteobacteria)
TGACATTCGGCCGACAGAAAACCGGCGTGACCTGTAATGTGCCACTGACCGCTGAACTGCGTGGTGTCATAGCCTGGACACCCGATATTGCCCCGACCTTCATCCTGAACAAATACGGCAAGCCCTACACCCCCGAAAGCCTTGGCAACCTGTTCAGGGATGCCGCTGTGGCGGTCGGCATGAAGGCGCGTCTTCACGGGCTGCGCAAAGCCTTCTGCGTCTACTGGGCCGAGCAAGGGAAATCGACACATCAGATCGCAGCGATGGCCGGGCATCTGACGTTGGGCGAAGTTGAGCGATACACCCGCGCTGTGGATCGTCAACAGATTGTCCGGTTGATCGTGGAGGGAGCGTAGATTGGGACACGCCATTCCGGCGACTGGGGCACAAATTTCCAACCTGCTGAAAACAAGGAAAAAATTGAAATGAATATACAAAAGTGGCAGCCCGTAGGGGAATCGAACCCCTCTTTCCAGGTTGAAAACCTGGCGTCCTAACCGATAGACGAACGGGCCAGTCTTGGCGGCTGCGAGCAGTGCTCGCGGCGTGGGGCGGTGTTTAGGTCAGCAGGGCGGAGGCTGCAAGATTAAAAATTGCCTTTAAGTAAAATTCTTTTCATTGCCCGGCCACATCATCTAGGCGCAGGCGTACGCGTGTACGACCGCCCCAATGCGACAGTTCCAGTTTCCCGGCGATATGGAAACGACGACCCTTTGCGCCAATCAATGCCGGACCCAGCGGGCCGTTCATCGCCCCCCAGGAAACGGCTTCCAGTGGTGTCTGACCAACAGCACGAAATGTGGCACGCAAATGATTTTCTCCCATGGTGGCAGTGCTGTCCAGGATAAGATCGGAAAAGGCAAAGCGCGGGGCAGGGGCCGCCTGACCGAAGGGACCGGCTGATTCTATCAGATCCATAAGTTCCGGTGTTGCTGCAGCGGGTTCCATGAGGCCGGAAATACGTAAGTCATTTACCCCGGAACGGTTATACAACTCTGGTAGAATTATGGCTGACAGGCGTACCATGGCTGTTTCAATCATGGATTCGGCCACAGTCAGCCCGGCAGCCATCTTATGGCCTCCGCCTTTTTCAATCAGCCCTTCCGCGGCAAGCCTGTGCACCGCATGACCAAGATCTATGCCAGGTACGGAGCGGGCTGACCCCTTGCCGATTCCGTTCTCGATACCGATGACAACAGAGGGCAGTCCGGTCTGTTCCTTGACCCGCGCCGCCACGATACCCACGACTCCCGGATGCCAGCCTTCGCCGGCTGCCCAGGACAGGGCTGTATTCTGACGGGCCGCAACCTGAGACAGGGCCTCTTCGCGAACGCTGGCTTCGATTGCCCGACGATCACGGTTCAGTTCATCCAGCTCCTCTGCCAGATGGCGGGCCTCGGTCGGGTCAGTCGTACTCAGACAGCGAGCCCCCAGATCGGCCTTGCCGACACGGCCGCCGGCATTGATCCTTGGACCCAGCATGAAGCCAAGGTGAAAGCTGGTCGGCGCAGTATCAAGCCGGGAAATATCTGATAATGCGACCAGGCCGGGACGACCCCGCCGGGCCATGATGGCCAGCCCTTGCCGGACAAAAGCACGGTTGACACCAATCAGAGGAGCAACATCCGCGACAGTTGCCAGCGCGACCAGATCCAGCATGGACAAAAGTGCAGGCTCAGGGCATCCTTGATTCCGCAAGACACGACCAGCCTGTACCAGGGTCAGGAAAACGACCCCAGCTGCACAAAGGTGACCTAGGATACCATCTTCATCCATGCGGTTCGGATTGACGACCGCCAGTGCAGGGGGCAGGGTCTCACCCCCGAGATGGTGATCCAGAACGATGACATCGGTGCCTTTCGCCGCTGCCAGAGCGTCATGGGACAAGGTCCCGCAATCGACACAGATGATCAGGGTATGGTTTGCGGCCAGTTGTGATATGGCAGGTGCGTTCGGACCATACCCTTCATCAATGCGGTCCGGGATGTATAATGTTGCAATGCAGTTTTGTTGCCGAAACCAGTCGATCAGCAGGGCTGCAGAGGTGGCACCATCGACATCGTAATCGGCAAAAATTGCGATAGATTCTTTACGGGAAACAGCACTGACCAGACGGTCCGCAGCTGTGGCCATGTCGCGCAGGTTCAGCGGATCAGGCAGCATTTCACGCAGCGTTGGGGCCAGATAACCGGGAGCATCTTCAGCAGGAATGCCCCGTTCAGCCAGTATCCTGGCAACCGGCAAGGGCAGGTCTGCGGTTTGGGCAAGCGCTTCGGCGCGGCGGGTTACTTCGTCATCCGGGCCAATCCAACGGCGGCCTGTCAGCGATTCTTCAACATTCAGGAAAGCGCTCATGGCTGTTAGATGCGATATGCATGATGACAGAGCAAGAGCGGGGAAGTGCCGGTCTTGCCGAAAAGAAGGGCGGATGGATATTTATACCAGAGCGAAAGCAGGTTCACTCTGGTATAAATATCCTCGGAAGCGGATAACCGCAGGTTATGAGGACTGATCCTTTTACCGGATCGGGTTGCGGTAGATCATGCGCCGGACGGAACCGGTCTTGGAGCGCATGAGGATCGTTTCGGTTTCCAGATATTTTGGCTCTCGCTTTACCCCACGTACGATTGAACCATTGGTCACACCGGTGGCTGAGAAAATCACATCGGCGGTTACCATGTCATCACGTGCATAAATCCGGTTCAAGTCGGTGATCCCGGCGTTTGCTGCACGTCCGCGTTCATCATCATTGCGAAACAGCAGCCGGCCCCACATCTGGCCGCCCATGCATTTCAGGGCCGATGCGGCAAGAACACCTTCCGGTGCCCCGCCTGCACCCATATACATGTCGATTCCGGTCAGTTCTGGTTCGGCACAGTGCATGACCCCGGCCACATCGCCATCTGTAATCAGCCGGATTGCGGCCCCGGTGGCGCGGACCTCGGCAACCAGATCCTCGTGCCGGGGGCGTTCCAGGATACAGACCGTAATATCGGAATGGCTGACCCCCTGTGCTTTTGCCAGGGCCCCGACCCGCTCGGTCGGAGTCATTTCGATACTGACGACATCCTTTGCATAGCCAGGCCCGATGGCCAGCTTGTCCATATAGACATCCGGGGCATGAAGAAGTGTTCCGCGCGGAGCCATGGCAATGACGGTCAGGGCGTTCGGCATATCCTTGGCGGTCAGTGTCGTCCCTTCCAGCGGATCAAGGGCGATATCCACCTCCGGGCCATTTCCGTTTCCGACCTCTTCACCGATATACAGCATGGGCGCCTTGTCGCGCTCACCTTCACCGATGACCACAACCCCACGGATATCCAGTTTGTTCAGCTGATCGCGCATGGCGTTTACTGCAGCCTGATCAGCAGCCTTTTCATCGCCACGCCCGATCAGACGGGCAGAGGCATGGGCTGCAGCCTCAGAAACACGGGCGAGGCCCAGAGACAGCATACGATCGTTGAAATCCTTGGGCGCGGGCATTGTGGTCCTCCTGAAGGGCAGTGTTGGGGCCTGCATAGGCGGCTATGAGGGAGGCGGCAAGACTGGGGGCGCTAACGGTGGGATCAACATGCGGCCCTTGGCAGCGCCATACATATCAGATAAGCCAAACCCATGTTCATACGCTGCACCACCTGCTGCATTATCCGCTGACGCATTTCATGTGGGGCAAGGTGCTGTGACCGGGGTCCCGCAAGGGGGACCCATGGTCGATATTCGACTAACGAATTCACGCACCCGAACCAGAGAATTCTTTGCGCCAATCGATGCGAAGAACATTCGTGTTTATGCTTGTGGACCGACTGTCTATGACCGGGCACATCTGGGCAATGCCCGGCCAGTTGCAGTCTTTGATGTCCTGTTCCGACTGCTGCGACATGTTTATGGAGATAATTCCGTAATTTACGTAAGAAACTTTACGGACGTGGATGACAAAATCAACGCCCGTGCTGCAGAATCCGGTCGCCTGATCCGCGATATTACCGAGGAAACCATTAGCTGGTATCACGACGATATGGACGCTTTGGGCGCGTTGCGGCCCACGTATGAGCCGCGCGCGACCGACTATATCGGCCAGATGATCGCCATGATCGGGGACCTGATTGCCAAGGGCTGTGCCTATGCCACTGAAGGCCATGTGTTGTTCGAGGTCCGCAAATTTCCCGAATACGGTAAGCTGTCAGGTCGTTCACTGGACGATATGATTGCGGGCGCACGGGTTGAAATCGCACCCTACAAGCGGGATCCGATGGATTTCGTGCTGTGGAAGCCCTCGACCGGCGATCAGCCGGGCTGGCCATCGCCTTGGGGTCATGGTCGTCCTGGCTGGCATATTGAATGCTCAGCCATGTCGGCGGAGTTGCTGGGGAATGAGTTCGACATCCATGCCGGCGGCATCGACCTGCAATTCCCCCATCACGAAAATGAAATTGCCCAGAGCCGCTGCGCCCATGGCAGTGAGGTGATGGCGAACGTCTGGCTTCACAACGAGATGCTGCAGGTTGAGGGTAAGAAAATGTCCAAGTCCCTGGGCAATTTCTTCACCGTACGCGACCTGCTGGATCAGGGCATCCCGGGCGAGGTGATCCGCTTCGTGCTGCTGATGACACATTACCGCAAGCCAATGGACTGGACGGCCGAGAAGGTGCGCGAGGCCGAGGCAACCTTGCGCAAGTGGCGCGGCCTGACCGAGGGCATCGAGCCCGCGGCCAGCCCAGCACCTGCCGTCATCGCGGCACTTGCTGACGACCTCAATACGGCGGGTGCGATTGCGGCGCTGCACGATCTGGCGGAACAATCTGACGCCGAAGGGTTACTTGCTTCTGCGACCGTTCTTGGCTTGTTAAGCGATGAACTCGGTGGGTGGTATGAGACGGGCGACTGTGTAAACGCATTTATTGTGCGAATGCTTGACTGGCGTGCCTATTTTCGTGCGGAGAAAAATTATGAATGGGCGGACCGCGTTCGGGACAAACTCAAAGAGAACGCTGTAGTCCTGTCCGATGGAAAGAACGGGACGACATTCGAATTGGACAAGCCCAAGCTTATGCTGAATTATATGGGAAACATAACTGACGGTCGTCAGGGTATATTTGAGGCGGAACAGCAAGACACCGTTTTGCGTGACTTCCTAGCCGATACACTTAGATCCTTGCTGTCAGAGTTGGAAACTACGTTTCCGCAAGGACCGGTCGCCAATGACTGACCGCCTTTACCTCTACGACACCACCCTTCGTGACGGCCAGCAGACCCAAGGCGTTCAGTTCTCTGCCAGCGAGAAGACCGAAATCGCGAACATGCTTGACGCGTTGGGCGTTGACTATATCGAGGGGGGCTGGCCCGGTGCCAACCCGACCGACTCTGAGTTCTTCGACAATGCGCCGAAAACCCGCGCCACGCTGACCGCTTTTGGCATGACCAAGCGGGCAGGGCGCTCGGCCGGGAATGACGATGTGCTGGCGGCAGTGCTGAATGCGGGTACTGACAGCGTCTGTCTGGTCGGCAAGACCCATGATTTTCATGTCCACGAGGCGCTCGGCATCACGCTGGACGAAAATATTCAGAATATCGCTGCCTCCATTGCGCATATCGTAGGTCTCGGACGCGAGGCGATCTTTGATGCGGAACATTTCTTCGACGGCTGGAAAAGCAACCGGGGTTATGCGCTGTCCTGCCTGCTGGCGGCGCGGGATGCGGGGGCACAATGGATCGTGCTGTGCGACACCAATGGCGGGACGTTGCCGCATGAGATTGGGGCGATAATTGCCGAAGTCATCGCGGAAGGCATTCCCGGCAACCGGCTGGGTATCCACACCCATGACGATACCGGCATGGCCGTCGCCGGCAGTATTGCCGCAATCCGCGCCGGTGCCCGGCAGGTACAGGGTACGCTGAACGGGTTGGGCGAACGCTGCGGCAATGCCAACCTGACGACACTGATTGCCACACTGGCACTGAAGCCGGAATTCGCCCCGCTGGTTCCGCAGATTACAGTGCAGGCGCTGAAATCACTGACACAGGCTTCGCGCCGGCTGGATGAGATTCTGAACCGTGCACCTGCGGCAAACGCGCCTTATGTCGGTACTTCGGCCTTTGCGCACAAAGCGGGATTACATGCCAGTGCCATCGTCAAGAACCCCACAACTTATGAGCATGTCGCGCCTGATACGGTGGGCAATGTCCGCATCATCCCGATGTCAAATCAGGCTGGTCAGTCCAACCTGCGTGCCCGTCTGACGGACGCCGGGCTGGACATTCCCGAAGGGGCCGATCTGGCGGCAATCCTGTCAGACGTGAAACTGCGCGAAGATCAGGGATTTGCCTATGATGTCGCACAGGCCAGCTTTGAACTGCTGGCGCGGCGTCACATGAACCAACTGCCACGCTTTTTCGATGTGGAGCGCTATCGTGTCATTGTCGAACGTCGCCGCAATGCGCTTGGCGAAGAGGTCTCTGTTTCCGAAGCCGTGGTGTCAGTTCACTTACGTGGTCAGCGGGTCATGTCGGTCAGCGAATCCCATGGAGAGGCGACTGCCGGGGATCGGGGGGCCGTCAATGCCCTGTGGAATGCTCTTGGCAAGGATCTGGGACCCTATCAGGCCAGTATCGACAACATGAAACTGGTCGATTTCCGCGTTCGTATCACCGGTGGCGGGGTCGAGGCCGTTACCCGCGTTACCATCGACTTTGAGGACGGGCAGGGCAATCGCTGGTCCACGGTAGGGGTTTCCCCGAATATTGTCGATGCTAGTTTCGAGGCATTGCAGGATGCCATCATCTGGAAGCTGATCCATGATGGTACGAAACCGTGACTCCTGATCATTGTGTGGCATTGCTGCGCGAATCTGATCCGGATCGCTTTGCCAGTGTCATGGCGGCCAAACCGGGTGACAGGGCACGGTTGGCAACCCTTTATGCCGCGAATCTTGAAATTGCCTGTGCGGCAGTTGCTTCTGCTGAGCCACTGATTTCGGAAATGCGTCTGCAATGGTGGGCAGATCAGATTGCAGTCATGGCTGATGGGCAGGCACCTGTCAGCCATGAGGTTGCGTCTCCGCTTTTTGAGGTCTGGGGACGGGATATCTTCCCCTTGTCGGCCCTGATTGATGCGCGGCGGTATGATGCCCTACGCGAACCCTTTCAGGACGATACTGCATTGCTTTCATATATCCACAACTGTACCGGGACAGTCATGCGTCTTGCTGCCGGAGCTTGTGGGTTCGAGGATAATCCGGATCTGGTGGACAATCAGGCACTGGGCGCCGGTCTTGCAAGGTGGTTGGGTGCCTATCCGCAGTTGCGTTCAATGAATATGGGGTTGATGCCGGAAAGCCCGGAACGGTTGGCTGTATTGGCCGAAACCGGGCTGAAGGCCCTTGATTCAGTGGCTGCGATCACACCAGCACCCCCGAGACGTGCTGCTGCTGCACTTTATGCCGGTGCGGGGGCACGACGGATCCTGCGTGCCATAATCAGGGGCAGGCACCCTGAGGTATCACATTTCAGGCGTAACCTGTCCTATGCCTCTCTGGCTTTTCTGGGTCATTGGCGGGGCTGACCCGGAGCAGGTCAACATGTCGGGGAACAGACGCAGCGTTTCATATGGCCGGGAAGACATTATCTGTATTCTTCCCGGCATTGCAGACTGAAGCTGCGAGGGGCATAAACTCAGCGCCCCGAATCGGCGGCAGGTCAGGAAGGTGCGAGATGCAATATGAAAAACCGGGTCCTGTTGAACGGGATTGGTCAGATGCCATTTCCCGGATTGAGGAAATCATTGATGACGCCCGCAATGGCCGCATGTTTATTCTGGTCGATCACGAGGATCGTGAGAATGAAGGAGACCTGATTATTCCGGCACAGATGGCCACGCCGGATGCCATTAACTTCATGGCGACTTATGGCCGGGGGCTGATCTGTCTTGCCATGCCCGGAATACGTATTGATGAGCTTGGTTTGCCATTGATGTCTCCGCGTAATTCCAGCCGTCATGAAACCGCCTTTACCATGTCGATTGAAGCACGTGAGGGCGTCACGACGGGCATTTCCGCCCATGACCGCGCCCGGACCGTTTCGGTTGCCATTGACCCGACCAAAGGGGCAGCTGATATCGCGACACCGGGGCATGTCTTTCCGTTGCGTGCGCGTGAGGGCGGCGTTCTTGTCCGTGCCGGACATACCGAGGCTGCTGTCGATATCTCTCGTCTTGCCGGGCTGAACCCGTCTGGTGTGATCTGCGAGATCATGAATGAAGACGGCACCATGGCACGTTTGTCGGATCTGATCGCCTTTGCTCAGAAACACGGACTCAGGATCGGGACAATCAGTGATCTGATTGCCTATCGGCGGCGTCATGACAACCTGATTGCCGAACGTGCGCAGCGGCCGGTGCATTCGGCACATGGCGGCGACTGGATGATGCGCATCTTTGCCGATGAAACCCATGGGGCGGAACATATCGTCCTGTCCAAGGGCAATCTGACGGCACCCGGGCCGGTTATGGTGCGGATGCATGCGCTTGATCCCTTGCACGATGTACTGGGCATTCTTCGTGAGCGTGCCGGCGATCTGCCGGCCGCGATGCAGATGATTTCCGATGAAGGCAGAGGAGCCGTGGTCCTGATCCGTGACCTGTCCAACACCCTGCCAGCTGAGGGGGAGACCAGTCCGCACACGCTGCGGCAGTATGGGCTCGGCGCACAGATCCTGTCGGCCCTTGGTCTGACGGATTTGATATTGTTGACCAATTCCGGTCCGGTCAAGGTTGTCGGGCTGGATGCCTACGGCCTGACCATTGTTGAAACCCGTGCAATCGGAAAGCCCTGAATATGTCCGGAATTTCACATTACCAGATACCCCTGCCGGAGTTTGATTCTGCTCCGCGCCTGCTGATCGTTGTTTCTCCATACTATCGTGAAATAGCCGATGGATTGGTTGCCGGAGCCTGTGGCGTTGCCGAATCCGCCGGGGCTGTTGTCGACTTGATCAAGGTTCCGGGTGCTCTCGAAATTCCAACCGCAATCGCTATGGCGGCACGTAGCGGATGTCATGACGGATTTGTTGCCCTTGGCTGCGTGATCCGTGGTGAAACGACACATTATGACACAGTCTGCAATGACAGTTCACGTGGTCTGACCTTGCTGGGGCTGGATGGTCATGCCATCGGGAACGGTATTCTGACTGTAGAAAACGAAGAGCAAGCTATCGTACGAGCGGATCCGGAAGGGCAAAATAAAGGTGGAGGAGCGGCGGCTGCAGTCTTGCATCTTATTGCATTGTCACGCAAATATTCGGCCAACCGCAAGGATTCAGCCGCAGGAACCGGAGAACGGGATCCGATCCGGCTGGCAGGACGACTGGAAGGACCGACCGGCGCATGAACAGTCAGACCACCCGACAGGATCAACGTCGCCAGCGTAGTACTGCTGCACGGCTTTATGCCGTGCAGGCATTGTTCCAGATGGAGGCAGCAGGCCAGTCCGCAGATAGGGTCCGCAAGGAATTCGAAGACTGGCGGATTGGTGTCGAAACAGACGGTGAGACCTCACCTGAGGCGGATGAAGCGCTATTTACCCGCATTCTTCAAGATGCTGTAATCTGGCAGGCCCGGATTGATCAGATGACGGATCGCGCTTTGGTTGCAAAATGGCCAATTGACCGGATTGATCCTGTCCTGCGTGCCCTGTTCCGTTCTGCCGGATCTGAGCTGGTCGCGGGCAAGGCGCCTCCACGGGTTATTATCAGCGAATATGTGAATATTACCGGTGCCTTCTTCACAGAGGGGCGCGAGGCAAGATTCGTCAATGCCGTGCTTGATCATATCGCCCGGGAAGTTGCGCCTGACGCAATGAAGTAAGTAGCGCGGTCATTATTTTCTGCTTTCCGTTCCCTTACCGGTTTCAGGATATTTTGGCTGGGTCTGCATGCGTCATCAGGCTTTTCAAATGCTGTTCCGAGGCCCATAATCAGGCAAATATGAACAGGGAAAGATCATGCCAAAGCTTGTGCGTCTCTATATTCTCAATATTGCCATCGGCTTTGTGCTGGCCGTCATATTCACAGCGGCCCTGATTGCGCTTGATGTCGGTAACCTTCGGCATCTGGTCTTTTCCGTCCGTTCCGGCTGGGTTGCCGTATTTATGCTGATCGTTTTTCACACCGTTCTGTTCGGTGGAGTGCAGTTTGCCATTGCTGTCATGCGCATGGCCGAAACACCAAAGGGGCCGGGATCAGGACGCAAGATTCGCGTATTCACACAGCCAAAGCCTGCCCGTGTCACAGTCAGCAGCCAAAATCGTAAAGGCTGATTGCCGGACAATCGGAAATCCGCCGATTGAGGCACTTATGATCGGCGGAAAACTCCATAAGTTTGTTGTAATCTGGCAACGCGAATTTTCACGATTTTAACCGTTTCGTTACAAAATTGTAATTATACTGATCGCAGTGTGAACGATCCGTAATATATATCGCCAATACCCCTTTCCGGTGAACCTGTAGAATACATTAACCTTTTCGTTAGTCACACATCAGATGGCGGCTGTATGGTCACCTGGTTCCATCCCGACACTTCACTTTTTTTCGACCGCAGACCCTTCCGGGAATTCTGACAGGATGTCTGGAAACCCCGGAGATATGCGCATAGTTGGACATTCGGAAATGATGCGGACGCGATTACCGCTTCATAAATTTGATGAGGATAGAAACCATGAAAGCAGCTGCTCTTCTTGCTGGCGCTTCCGCCATCGTAACGGTTCTTTCGGTCCCCGCTTTCGCACAAAGCGAAATTTCGACCGGTGCAAATGTGGCTGGCGTTTCCGCCGTCAATGACCGCCTTGATGACATTCAGGATTCTGTTTCGGACGATTTTGACCGTTCGAGCGATGCTGACCGCTTTGGTCCGCAAGACCGTCGCCAAGGCCTGTTTGGCGGTATCTCGATGACCTATGCAGGTTCGACCGGAAACGATGACAGCCAGGATTTTGCTCTGGCCGGCCGTCTTTCCTATAATCAGGGTCCGTTCGCTCAGTCAGTTGGCTTGGGCATCGAATACGGTGACGATTCGGACGGTGACAAGGATACTGAAGAAGTCTACGCAATCTATGATGCGCAGTACTACTTCAACGACCGCTTCTATGGCTTTGCTCTGGGACGTATCAACCAAGATGGCATGGTCTCGGAAGATCTGGAAGACATGGCTAACGGCCTGCTGTCCGCTGATGAGATCAACGATCTGGAAAATGAAAAGAAGCGTGATGCGTTCTTGGGTTTCGGTCCTGGTTACCGTATCATCAGCACCCCCGACACCGCATGGCGCGTGCAGGGTGGTATCGGTATCCGCTATACCCAGTCTGTTGACTTCAGCGAATCTGATAACCTGCGTTCGGAAACCGAAACCGGCTATATCCTGTCGTCGCGGTTCTACCACCGCTTCAACGACATGATCTTTCTGACCAATGACACCGACTACATTACTTCGGACTCGGCTGGCGATGAAATCACCAATGAGCTGGGCGTGAACTTCAAGATGTCGGATCAGCTGGCAACCCGTGTTTCCTATGCAACCGAGTATCAGGAAAACCGTTCGATCCGCACCGACAATACGCTGGGCGTTTCGCTGGTCTACGGCTTCTGATCCATCCCTCTTGGATCAAGTCTCTCGGAAAGGGCGATCTTCGGATCGTCCTTTTGCATTGTTATTGGCCATGAGGATATGAAGAAGTCGCCTCCGAAAAGGCGGCATGTATGGTGGCAGGAACCGCAGCGACCGTGGGCGCACAGGTTTTCCCGAAAGCCTGGAGAACCAGGTGGGCACCGGGTAACATGACCAGAGTCATGACAGAGCCAGCTCCCATCGAGAAATTATAGGCCAGTGGAAAAAATGGCCCTCACGAGAAGAACAGAAACCTGCCGGAGCCGACAGATAAGGCTGGTCTGAATGCCTTTCAAGACCTGTATGGTGAAAAGGAGAATTTCATTTGTTTTCTATTTGTTCTTGAGGCGGATATGAATAAAATAACCGTTAGCGCCTTCTGCGCTCAGGCATAACACGAGCACCTCATGCAATTTAGCAGGTTGCTGCAGAAGTTGGCGGTCTGGAACGGTTTTCCTTTTTGGTAAGCGGCAGCGTTCAGCGTGGGGTTGGTCGGCGCAACCGGCATAGATGCCCAAGGCGGCCCCTTTGACGTCATGCGGCCAGCAGCCGGGGCAGCCGGGCGAGGTTGTTGGCTGCCATCGTCAGGATGAAGCGGGCGCACACCCGCTCAACGCCGCGACAGGCTGTCTGGGCCGTGCCGCCGACGGTTTGGCCCAGCTGAAGGCTTCGAGGCCCGGTTTGCCTTCGGCTATGAGTGCTTGAACCGCCTGCTCGCCAACTGTGTCGATCTGACGGATGGATGGTATGGGCTTGGCTGGGTTGAGCCACCCGATTACGACCCGTCGGAACTGATTAGGCCGGTGATTGACCCCGGCCCGGCTATGGATGCACTCTACATCTGGCAGGATATTTCCAGCCCGTTTTTTGATTACCATGGCCAGACAATAGTGATCTGTGACCGTAGTGGCGAGCCCATGCAGCTTGGGCTGGCAGCATGACGATCTATACGCCCCTGATGGACAGTCCGGCCGATTTGACAGCTATACTGGACGGCCTCACCGGAATGGTCGCATTTCTGGCTGGCATTGACCGGCCGCAGGCGCAGGTAGCCGTCGATCTCTATCAGGCAGGGTCCAGCCGCACAGGCGCAACATGGGATCGTGATGACCTGTCAATCACGGATGGCGCAACAGTTATCCATCTGTTCTGGGAGACCGATATCAGCGTGACCCAAACCCATGCCTGGACAACCGTCTGGACGCAGTTGGTCATCGAGGACAGGCTTGCCCCATCCGGAATGCTGATCGATTGTTTTGAGGCCATCATCAAGGCTGGAAGGATCGTGTGATGCAGGTATTTAAGAGAGGTGTTAAGGGGGCGTTTAGAGCGGTTCAGGTTTTGAGGGAAGCGTAGCCTGCGCTTTGGAAGTAGTTTGCGCACTCTTGTGGTGTGAACCGGTCTGGCCCTGTCCCGGAATTGTTCTGGTCGGGTGCTCATGTTATGCGGCCTTGTTTTCGCAGGCCACGGGTGATTTCCAGCCGAGGGCCGAGTGTTTTCTGCGCGGGTTGTAGAAGCCGTTGATGTATTCGAAGAGTGCGATCTCGACCTCGCGCCGGGTTCGCCAGTCGCGGCGCCAGACCAACTCGGCCTTCAGCGATTTGAAGAAGCTTTCGACGGCTGAATTGTCGTAGCAATTGCCTTTCCCGCTCATGGAAGTCCTGAAGCCATGCTTGCCCAGAAGCTTCTGGTATTGATGGGCACA
>JBKEAB010000108.1:0-3393 GCA_047971845.1 Paracoccus sp. (in: a-proteobacteria)
ACCCACGGAATCACGCTGCGGATGATGCGGATGCTGGCAATGGGCTGGGATATGCCGCGATTTGAGGAACTGCCACAATATCAGGGTGCCGTGCAGGTTGTCCGCAATTGTCGGCACGAGATCTGGCACGAGGCCGAATAACCAGCCCCTTGGCCCTTGCCAGCCCCTGCGCACCACGCTAAGACGCTGCCCGTGGGGCGGTTAGCTCAGTTGGTAGAGCGTTTCGTTTACACCGAAAATGTCGGGGGTTCGAGCCCCTCACCGCCCACCATAAGAATGGTAAAAGCGACTGGGACAGCGCTTTATATGAAAAAAATTTCTGCCGTTGACGTAAACGGTATTGCCGCATCCAACAAATTGCGAATGTATCCCGGTGCCAAACGTGGTCGACGACGTTTGCTGCCATTTGCGCGTCCAGAAGTTATTTCCAATCAGGTCATTAAAGAAGATGCAACGTTCTTTGTTGCCGGGAATTGCTTTGCCAGGTCCATCGAAAAGGCGCTGAAGATCGGTGGAAAAAGGGTACTGTCCAGCCCTTATAACCCCGAGATGCCTGGCGATGCGATCAAGCAGTTTCAACGCTATAATATCTTCAACCTTGATATCGCGACCAATGAAATCCTCTGGGCAACCCAACATCCCGACGATCTGGATTCTGCCCTGATCGAAGTGGGCGATGAACTGGTGGATATGCAGTTGCATTTCTCTGTTGCATATCCGGCGGACGAAATGCGGCGCATCAGGAGGATTTACAACTCTTCTTATGCGGCGATCAGGGATGCTGATGTCGTTATTGGTGTCGTTGGTGGCATGCGCCAGTGGTATGATTCCCGGAATGATATCTATCTTAACGTTCAGCCGACTCGCAGAATGGTGTCGGACTATCCTGACCGGTTCGAACTGCACGAGTTTGATGTCAATGACATGAAAAACAGCCTTCGTCGTTTCCACGACGTAGTCCTGAAGGCGAACAAGAATGCAACCTTGCTGCTGGCGGTTTCGCCGGTGTCTCAACCGTCCACCTACACTGCGCAGGATGCGTTGGTTTCCCAATATTATTCAAAGGCAATCCAGCGCGTCGCCGTAGAGGAATTCGTACAGGATTCCGATAATGTCGAGTATATAGCAGCCCTTGAGACCGCCTATCTGAGCGACTTCAAATATACGTTCCTTCAAAATAGCCTGCACCATACAAGGCCGAATTTGGGTATCCGGGTTACTGCGGACTTTCTTCGCCAGCGGGGCGATCAGTCTGTTTCGCAGAAACTGATAGAAGCATATGGCTATGGCAACGATCTGTTGCTGGCCGGTGAAAATGAAGAAATTGTCGGGCTGATCGGCCCGCTGGTCAGCGGCGAAGATCGTCTGGAAATTTCGCGCTACTGCCATGTAGAATTGCATCGGCTTTACGTTACGGCACTCGTACGGCTGGATCGGCGTGACGAGGCATTGAGCCACCTGATGGATATGTTGAAGGATCCCAGATATGCTGGCGTTCTTGACGGTGCTTCATTGGATGATGATGAAGAAGACGATGAACGTGATGAGGTCGAGAGCAATGAACTGACCGATGGCAGGCTTATCGGAAAGCGCCCGGACCACATTTTCAATCTGGCGCGGGGCATCGTGCTTTCCATTGGTGGTAAGGCAGACTTCGATGCCCTTGTCGCCTATGCGAACGAACGGGGTTATGATACCAGCCATCTGTCATTTCGCCGGAATGCTGACCCGGCTGGACGAAAGATACTTGCTGAATTCATGCAGGCGTATCGTAGTGCTTCGTTCAAAGATGTCCTCCGGATCGCTGACAACCTGGAGGATAAGCGTGACGAAATGGATGCTGTGCAGCGGCGTCAGTTTGATACGCTGACACTTCAGGCTTATCTGAAATCTGGCAATGCCCATGCGGGTATTGACCGCCTTATGGGCCATCTTCAATCTTCAAGTGGCGATCTTGATAGCGGAACCGTTATCGTTTTGTGCAATATCAGCCGGTCGCATGCTAAAATCGAACAATTGGACAAAATTGTGGAGCTTGCCAGAACAGCCTCGTTGGGCGAGGAAATGTTGAAAAAACTTACAGACCGGCAAGCCGTCCTTTTGAAGATAAAATCAAAGAATAATGGCTGACTATTTGATATCCAATGAAAATTCGGTGATGCCGCCCGGAAGCGGGTGATGCGATCTGGCTACGAAAGCCATTTCGCGCGCTGTTTCGATCACCCCAAGCTTTGAAGCGGTGGCGCCCGCAAGCATTGTGGGGTTTTCCAGCACGACGCCGCGATATTTCATCCTAGCAGCATGTTCGACCGCCGTTGCCAGCAATCGGGCCGTCGCGGCAGGATCACGTGCGGTAAGAACCTCGACAATGAACATATGGGTGACCACACCGTTCTTCAGCCAATCCATTTGATAACCGGCCAGAACGCCCGTGCATTCGCCTGCCTCTTCTGCAATCCAGACCGCCGCCCCCGGTGCTTGTGACAGATGATGATGCAGCCCTGACAGCGAGGGGGTCCAAAGCAGATCCTTGTCTGGCTGATCGGTCAGCAGATTGTGAATGCTGGCAATGTCGTTGTCGATATCCGCATGACGGATCGGCGTCGAAGCAGCCTCGGTCGCTGCGGCCTGTACCCGGCGTGCGTTGATGATCGCCTGCCGAAAAGGCGATGTGGTAATGCTCAGCCTCTGACGTTCGGCCATGCGACTGATGTTGCGCAGCAGGGTCTTGTTGCTTTCGAAGAATGCAAGAAGCACGTTGGATTGAGGGGCTGTTGGCGTTCCGTCAATTGTATGCAGGCGCGACATCTCGGCGGCAACGGCAAGACGATGTTCGGGGGCAAGCTCTGGTGAAATTGTAAGATGGGTCGCCAGGCTGCCTGTTGTCGGCTTGTTGCAAAGGATCAGATCGCGCGAAAGAGATGCCTTGAAAGCAGCAAGGCGGCCATTGATGCGAACGCCTGCAAGAAAGTGTCTTTCTGCGTTCGGACCACCGTAAAGCCAGCGCAGATACCCCAACGAAAACTGTGGGCAACCTGTTGCACCATAAAGGCGCGGCCAGACATCCTGCAACAGTGCCAATGCCTCGGACTCGTTGGCGAGGCTGAGACGTTCAAATTCCACGTCCTTCCCCTCAGCCCTTTTCGCGGGCCACGAAGGCGACCATGCGATTGATCGTGTCAAAGTTTTCCAGCGTCACGGCGGATTGTGCGATTGAGATGCCGGTTTCCTCTTCCAGCCAGCCGATCACCGAGGTCATGGTAAAGCTGTCGATATAGCCTTCCGAGAACAGCTCGGTATCTTCGTTGAATTCGGACAGCTCCATGCCGGTGTCTTCGGCAATGAATTCGCGCAATTTGATGGCCAGTTCGGTCATGACGGTTGTTTCTCCTG
>JBKEAB010000109.1:0-2336 GCA_047971845.1 Paracoccus sp. (in: a-proteobacteria)
CCCTTGCAGATCCGGATCGGACGCAGCTTCGGGGTCGTCCACAGGGCATTTGCGTCCAGTCTGCGTTGACCGATCCAGCGGACCGGCTGAAGCCCGGCATCGCGGGTGACAACCAGCATACCAACATCCAGATCCCCGGCCCGGACCTCGCCGGAAGCCGTCCGGATCAGTGTATCGGTGCTGAAACATGGAACATTGGTATTATCCCAAGTCAGGTCTGAACCAGCGACAGCCGCCCCACCATTATGGATCGTAAAGTTCGGGCTTGCACCTCCGAGTGTCGTATTCAGGACACCATCATCATCCTGATCCGCACGCATCCATTGCAGCGGGTTGTTATAGGGTGTCAGCCCGGCAGCTACCCGATCAGCATTGACCAGAGCCAGATTGGCTCCGTTGTAATAACCGCTGAGATCAACAAAGTCGTTATCGCTCTGGTCCTTGTTATGAAGGTCCTGACCAGTTGCCGTATTGAAGTCCGTTATGGTATCACCATTACCGGCAACAAAAGTATCAAAACCATCATGGCCGGTCATCACATCGCTGCCGGTTCCGCCATCAAGGTAATCATTGGCAGCCCCCGCATAAAGCGAGTCATTGCCTCCATCACCCATCAGCGTATCATCGCCGGCATCGGTCATGCTTGGCGAGCGGTTATCGCCGATGACACTGTCATCACCATCACCACCCGACACGAAGTCAGTTCCGGGACCACCCTGAACGATGTCATCGCCATCTTCGCCGTAAAGGGTGTCATCACCCTCATTGCCATAGATGGTGTCATTCTCAGTGCCGCCATAGGCAGTATCATTACCAACACCAGCCTGGATCCAATCCTCGCCCTGGTCGCCCATGATGCTGTCATCACCGACATTGGCATTGATCGAGTCGTCACCTTCGCCACCGATCAGCGTATCATTTTCCGCAGCTGAAGAAGGATCGTGGAAACCGCCCTCAAGCGTGTCATTCCCCTCACCACCGTCAATATAATCGCTGTCGGTATTTCCGGTTACATAGTCATCACCAGATAACGCATAGATGGTATCGGAACCACCACCGCCTGAAATCGTATCTCCATCAGCCGTGCCATCAAGGCTCTCACCGATACTAGTTCCATTAATTGTAGTCATAAAAACATTCCTTTTCATACACGCACCAGCTGATGAGAGCGGGACAGCGTCGATGAAAAAGACGAACCATCAATCAACAATACCAACTACTCACGCAAGCTGCGTCACGGAGCCCCCGCAAATTACGGGGCATTGGAATGTTACGAAGGCGACAAAAACTGCACAACGACACCTATAATTGCAGGCGAAACATTGCCGACAGGTGAATTTTCATTGAAACAATCCGGACTTAACCAATGCTTCCGGGGTCGGACGGGGCCAGATCCAGCATCATGAAGACGCTTGCCGGGTCTTCATGATAATGACCAAAGGGAAAACAGGTGACAAAGCCTGCCCTCCGGTACAAGGTTCTTGCTGCAGCAAAGCTGTCCTGTGCCCCGGTTTCCAGATAGATTTTCGATGCACGTCTTGCGTGTGCTGCACCAATCAACGCGTCCAGCAGACGCGGTGCCGCGCCCCTGCCCCGCGCCTCAAACAAGACATGCATGGATTTCAGCTCGGCTGCATGATTATCTGCGAATATCTTCAGCGCTCCCATAGCAATGGGATACCCGGCATCCCGCAGCACTAGAGCGTGTCGTGCTCATTTGGGTTCATATCCTGAGGCAATGAAATAATTGAGGCATTCGTCTTCGGTGAAGAGGTCGCAGATCTGGCCGACGGCCTTCCATAGTTCGTTGTAGGTTCGGGCCGCGGCCTTGCGCAGGAGGGCTTTGAGCTTTGCAAAAGCCATCTCGATGGGGTTCAGGTCTGGGCTGTAGGGCGGGAGTGGCAGAAACCAGCAGCCGATGTTTCACTAAGGCTGCCTGACGCTCGGGGCGCACGCCCATTCGCCCGAGCCTGCGTCGCCATGCCCTCAGGTCGTTGCTGGGCGGCCATCAACCTCTAGGCTCCAGACCCATTGATTTTGATGGCTTGTCGTGATTCAGGCTCTGCGAGGAGACCTGATCGATGAGCAATCTTGTCTGGCTGACGGATGAGCAATTGGAGCGTCTGAAGCCGTTCTTTCCCAAGAGCCATGGCAAGCCCCGCGTTGATGATCGCCGTGTGTTGAGCGGCATAATCTTCATCACTCGCAATGGGTTGCGATGGTGCGATGCGCCGAGGGAATACGGCCCGGCAAAGACGCTCTACAACCGCTGGAAGCGCTGGAGCGAGAACGGCGTCTTTGCCCGGATGATGGACGGTCTGGCCGCTGAGAACGCC
>JBKEAB010000110.1:0-3082 GCA_047971845.1 Paracoccus sp. (in: a-proteobacteria)
TCACAAACGGTCAGATACCGAAAAACTGATTGCCGGTGCCGGACACACACTCGAATACCTCCCGCCCGACAGCCCCGATCTCAACAAGATCAAACCGATACGGGCGCAGGCACAGGCCATCAGACGACGAACCGGACTGTCCGTCGATGAACTCTTCTCCTGTAAAAATGGAATCAAAATTAAGTCGTTAGGTTATACCTCACCAGCTTATTGGGGAGGCCGTGAACATCAAAACGACCGCTGCGACGGTAGAAATCTATCACGATTCCTCGCTTGTCGCGGTTCATCCGCGCAAGGATGCCACACCCGACGACGATGCTCCCATCGTTAATCCCACGCATATGCCCGAAAATCATCGCACATGTGGCGCCAGAATCCCGACGCTCTGATTGAGCATGCGACCAGCTACACCGCGAGCCTCGGACGGTTCGTGGCCCTTCATCTGGAGAAGAACGGCAATCCACGCGCTACCTACAACATGCTGAAACGACTGTTGGAAACAGCATCCGTTCACGGCAAACCATCAATAGATGCAGCCTTTGCCGAAGCAATCCGCCGCAATCAAATCGATGCTGAGTCCCTGCGCCAAATCCTGGCGCGTGGTCCCAATCGCCCTCGGCGGAAAGATCCGGGACCCTCAAGCGCTCCCTCGGGCAATATTCGCGGCGCAGACTATTATTGTGAGGATGATGACAATGCAGCATGAACATGTAGTCGCATTGGCGCGCGAACTTTCACTGTCTGGCCTAGCAGACACTTTGGATCGTCAGGCTGGTGATCCGTTCTACGCCGAAATGGCCTTCGCAGAACGGATGGCGTCGCTGCTGATCGCAGAAAAGGAACGGCGCGCATCCAGCAGGCTGACACGGATGCTGAACGAAGCCAAACTGCCCGTGAAGGCCGCACCAGAGGAGCTGATCAGCAACGAGGCACGTGGCTTCAAGCCGGCCATAATGCACGCGTTACTCAAATGTGACTGGATACCGCATGCTTGGAACATTCTCATCTCCGGCGAAACCGGCACCGGAAAAAGCTGGATCGCCGCATGCATTGCCACAGCGGCAATTCGGGCCGGCCACAAGTCCCGTTACTTCAAGGTCTCCGACCTTCTGTACAGCCTGTCCATGACGCTAGAAGACGGTGTATATCTTCGCGAGCGAGAAAAGCTGGCGAAATTCAAGCTGCTCGTTTTAGACGACTTCGGCAAGGTCGCGATGAGTGAGGGCGAAAAATCAATCCTGTTCGATATCATTGAGGATCGTGCCGGAAGGCTCTCTACCATTATCGTTGGGCAGCGACCCTATAATGACTGGCACTCGTTCATCGACAGCCCGTTTATCGCTGATGCCGTTCTGGACCGCCTATCGCGAGATCGGCACCATATCAAGCTGCGCGGCGAGTCGTTGCGCCGCCGAGATGCTAGCTTTGACAAAGCTATAGCCGTGACCTTCGGTGTCGAGTCCAATGCAACTGGGTGCCGAAGGATCATGCAACCGACTGCCGAATCTTGACGCAATCGGGTGCCGAAAGTCATGAGAGCATGCATTTGGCAAACGGAACGAAACAAGTCCGGCACCCCAGACAGCAGCGGCATAATCGCAAGGCTCACCCAAACCCCGACCATCCCGAAACTGCGCCGCCTGATCGCCCGTCTTCTGCGGCACCTGCCAACAGCCACCTTCCCTTCATCTGGCACTGGTCCCGATGGCGAAGACGGCACCAGGTCATCGCCGCAATCGCACACCAGAAAGATCACCAATATGTGCAACTGTAGTGCTAACATAATCAGAATAATACTGACTGGGGCAGCAGTTGAATTGTCGGCGGAATGTACGGTTAAAATATGACAAATCATTAAAGCCTGCCCGGTAAGCCATATCTGAAATTACGGGTCGCCGATGAAGCCGTGCCGCACGCCGTAGGTTGGCAGCCACCAGCTGTAACCGCTTTTCCGTAATGAAATGGGTAAGAGTGGTGCCATTGTCACTGAAATCCCGCTGCAACTGGCGGCGCGACATATGGACCAGAGCAGCTAATCGTTCAATTGAGAAATTACTGTCATCCAGATGACATTCCAATATATCGCAAATAAAGCGAAAACGGCTCTTGTGGTTCCGAAATCCAGAAGCATCGTGAACCGGGTTTCGACTTTGGAACATCAACATGATAAAATCAAGCAGATAATCTGCCGGCAAACTCTGATCTGCGGCATTATCTCCAGCAACAAGCAGATTTATCAGGCTTGCGTGAAGGGGATGTTTCTGACCTATCCTGCGGCCCGTATCCGGCATGAATTTTCGTCCCTCAAGGCACATTCCGCGCGGCAGATGTACAGAATCAAACGACGCCGGATAGCCATCAAAATGCAGTTCGGCGACACGAGTGGAATCCATCAGAAGCACATCCCCGGGTGACATAACCTCTTCACGGCCATTATGAGCAACCCCCACCTCGCCACTTTTCAGCAAGAGTAGAAACAGGTACTCGCTGTCATCACGCCGGATTCCTGCACGACAACGGTTAACCCGGCTGATCCGGCAATCCATCTGGGCAATCTCTATTCCATGACGGCTACGCATCCGGAAATCCCCAATTTTGCCGCGGTCCTTCTTGACAGGCGTGCTATAATAATGCCCGCAATTGGAGAGTACGCAATCGTTCCACTCGCCAAAACTCATCATGTCCTTTTCCCTCCCCCTTGGAAAAGCGCATACCGGCAGACTCACATGTGCAATGGCAAACAATATAACTGACTTTGAAAACAGCAGAAAAGCAGTATTGTAATCATAATATTCATCTGCCGTATACAATAAATAGCATGACGTAGCTACCCTAGGCTCCAGACCCATTGATTTTGATGGCTTGTCGTGATTCAGGCTCTGCGAGGAGACCTGATCGATGAGCAATCTTTTCTGGCTGACGGATGAGCAAATGGAGCGTCTGAAGCCGTTCTTTCCCAAGAGCCATGGCAAGCCCCGCGTTGATGATCGCCGTGTGTTGAGCGGCATAATCTTCATCACTCGCAATGGGTTGCGATGGTGCGATGCGCCGAGGGAATACGGCCCGGCAAAGACGCTCTACA
>JBKEAB010000111.1:0-18283 GCA_047971845.1 Paracoccus sp. (in: a-proteobacteria)
CCGCGACCCAATCCTTGTGAGCGGACAGCTTGCCGTGCCCGCCGCCGTTGCCTTGCTTCTTCGGAAGAAGGCCCCCGGTCGTCTTCGCAAGCTTAACCATGTCATTGACGAACTTGACCGATACCCTGAAACGCGCCGCCGCTGACCGGTGCGTGTTGCCCTCGGACACATGATCCACGACACGCTGTCGAAGTTCAACAGGATGCGGCTTACCCATCGTTGATCCCCAATATCTGCCTCAAAGACAGGGACTCACAGCGCCTCATCCAAAGGAAGTATGAATCTCAATACGTGCAGCACGCTCTAGTGCATCAGTCCGAGGCCGTGCAACGCCCGCCGGACGGTGCCGCAATGAACATCGATGCCATGCGTGTCGGCCAGTCCTGCAGCCAATCCGTCGAGGGTGATCTCGCCTCGATCCGGCCCGTTACGCCCGCCAGTTTGCCATGTCCGCCACCGCCTACCCGCAGTCGCAGACCCAGCGACCCGGTGTCCCGTCGCAGCTTGATCAGGTCGTTTACGAATTTCAGCGAGATCCGCAGAAGTGCCACGCCGCTTCACGGTGTCTGTAACCCTTATCAACGAACGCAACGGCCCGCGTGCGTAGTTCCATTGGATGCGGCTTGTCCATATGCAACCCAAATATCCGCCTCACCCACAGAGACCACATCATAGCGTAGCCGGGAATCCTGAATCGGATAGGCCAATTCGTTCCGGGTGTTCGTGCATCTTTGGTATGTGCTGCTGAAGCAAGCCTGAACGCAGTTTCTACCGCTTGAATATCTCCGGATCGGTCAGAGAAATATCCCATTGGAGCCTGTTCTGATCTTCTTCACTTATTTGTAATGATGGCCCGGCTCGCACAGAATCTACCCCTGCATCCCGATCCAAGTTCCGGACAAGCCGATTCAAGTTCCGGACAAGCCGATTCAAGGAGCACGTCGCCTTCTGCCGGAAACCCGGCCAGATTGTTCCCAAACCGTATTTTCCCGAAAGCTTCATTCTTTGAAATTGCGGCTTTCCTTGATCTGATCCCACGCCCAGACAACTTCGGACAGACGATCCTCATCCGAGCGATCCCCACCATTCATATCCGGATGAAGAACCTTTACCAGTGCTTTGTATTGTTTTCTAATTTCCGATTTGGTCCAGCTATCCTTAGCTTCCAGAATATCCAGGGCACGACGTTCTGTCGGGGGCAGCTTACGGCGTGCTCCGGTATTTCGCAGCGAAGGATCAGTGCCATTCGCACCCAGAATTTCCAGCGGATCACTAACCCCGTGGCGTGCCCATGCCTGTTCTTGCGCTGCCTTGCCAAAGGGCTTGGTCGGGCGTTCCCATACCGTGGCATTATCTAGAAATTCCTGAAACTCTTCTTCGGACTGGCCCTGAAAATAGTTCCAGTTGAGGTTGTATTCGCGCACATGCTCTTTACAGAACCAGAAATAGTCGTCCAGTGCCCGCGGGGATTTGGGTGCACGGTACTGACCGGGTTCATCGCAGCCGTTCTTGTCACAGGTCCGGGTTGAGGTTTCAAACGCACCGGTCATACCACGCCGGCCCTTTGTCCGGCGCTTCTTGTCCGACTTGGCTGAAAGATCGAATCCGAATGGGTCTTCGTTGCTCATGCGCACGCCTTGCTCTTATCGGGTGCTACAGTCTAAGCTATTTCACACTGGATAAAAGGGGGCCTGTGATGATTGCCGACGAGATGCGCAAAAGACTGCGGGTATTGTCCCCGGATCAGCTGGAGGTCATTGACGAATCGGAACTTCACCACGGCCATGCCGGCTGGCGTGAAGGTGGACAAACGCATTTCCGCATCCGTATTTCCGCAGCCCGGCTTTCAACTCTCAGCCGTGTGGAACGTCACCGGCTGATTCACCAGACACTCGGTGATCTCATGAACCGCATTCATGCACTGGCCATTGAGGTCACTCCCTGATTCACAGGATCAGCTGTCGCAGTAATAGCATTTAAGAACATAAAAGGCTGGGCTAACTGGCCCGGCCTTTTCAGGCAAGAAACTGGAGCGGGCGATGAGATTCGAACTCACGACCCTTACCTTGGCAAGGTAATGCTCTACCCCTGAGCTACGCCCGCATCCGTTTCCGTCCGGCGATCTTCGCCACCGGTGGAGCGTCATTTAGGTCAGCCCGACGAGGGGTGCAAGCGGAAAATCGATACTTATGAGAAAAATATTCCTGCCCTTCTTTTGCCTTGCCGGTTCATGGGAAATATTCCGGGCCACGGCCTACCGGACAGTCCCACACGGATCAAAACACCGTGCAACAGAGCCGCGTGAGCGCAGCTTTGGTTCAATCACCAGTTCTGTCATCTTTGCGTTATACTCCGCCGGATTTTTCGCCGAAATCAGCCATTCAACACTTTTGGCTGCAATCTCTTCGACAGGTTGTTCGAATGTTGTCATGTCATAAGCTTCCCAGCTTGCCTGTGGAATATTGTCATAGCCAATGATCGACAACTGATCGGGGATCCGGATTCCCAGACGCCAGCGGGCCGTATCCATCACGCCACACGCCATCAGATCGGTGGTGCAGAATATCCCGTCCGGCCTGTCCTTGCGGGACAGTAGTGACATGCCAAGATCCTGTCCGGTTTCATACGCAGTCTTTCCACAACGTTCTTCGATCCAGTCTATCCCCGCATCAGTAGCAGCTTCACGAAACCCGCGTTCCCGGGCAAGCAAGCTTGGTGTATCGGCACGCGAACTTGCCAATGCCAATCGCTGACAGCCAGCAGCAATCAGAACCGATACGGCGCGGCGCCCCGCTTCTGCATCCTGCGACCTTACGACAAGCGAACCAGGATGTTCCCCATCACGACTGATCAATACCAGCCGCATTCCATTGCGCTGACATGTTTCAGCCAAGGATCTCGCCGGCATTCCCGAGAGGAAGATCGCAGCATCAGTACGGTAACTGATAGCCTGACGTAATGCGTTTTCCACACTGCCATCGGAGCGGTCGGTATTGATGACAAGTGCCACCTTGCTGGCCTGTTGCAGGGCTTCGGTCAGGGCCGACAGAAGCAATGAACGGTATGGCGTACTGATTTCCGCCACGATAATGGCAACAATCCCCGATTCGTTTCGGATCAGCCCACTGGCCAGCCGGTTGACCTCATAACCAAGCTGATCGGCGGCTTTCAGGATCTTAGCCCGGGTTTCATCCGAAATACTGGCACCGGGCGTGAAACAGCGCGACACCGCCGCCCGGGAAACTCCAGCAAGTTCCGCCACATCCTTAGCGCTGATAGCGGTTTTTGTCATATCTATTTTCCTCAACCAATGCACAGGATTGCAATAATTATTCTGAGTTTTTACACAATAAAAGCAAGCATCAAAATAAATTTTATTGACAGACACATATATTATAGTGAAATTTAATGCACAGCTTTGCAAAGGCTGCCCTTCGGGGAAACAAGGGAGGAAGTCAATGAAATTCAAAACCATTGCCATTGCAGCTGGTGCCGCCGTCAGTGTACCGGCCCTTGCTGCCAATGCCGCCGAACTGAACGTGATCTGCGCGGCTGATGTGGTTATCTGTGAAAAGCTTGTTACTGAATTTGAGAGCAACCATTCCGACATTGACGTGAACATGGTTCGCCTCTCTTCCGGGGAGGCCTATGCCAAGATCCGTGCTGAGGGTCGTAATCCGCAGACCGATCTGTGGTGGGGAGGCACCGGCGATCCGCAATTGCAGGCCGCATCTGACGGGCTGACCGCCGAATATAAATCTCCGCTTTTACCCGAATTGCAGGACTGGGCGGTCAAACAGGCAGAAACCTCCGGCTACCGTGCCGTCGGCGTCTATAGCGGCGCACTCGGCTGGGGCTACAACACCGAAATTTTCGAAAAAAAGGGCCTGAAAGAGCCCGTTTGCTGGTCGGACCTTCTGGATCCTGCGCTGAAAGGCGAGATCCAGGTAGCCGACCCAAACTCCTCGGGCACCGCCTATACTGCACTGGCTACGCTGGTGCAGCTTATGGGGGAGGACGAGGCATTTGCATACCTGGTCAAGCTTGATGACAATGTCGCCCAGTACACCAAATCCGGATCGGCCCCGGTAAAGTCTGCCGCCCGGGGTGAAGCCGGATTGGGCATTGTCTTCATGCATGATGCGGTATCCCAGTCTGTTGAAGGTTTCCCGGTCAAGGCCATCGCACCCTGCGAAGGCACCGGATATGAGGTCGGCTCGATGTCAATCATCGAAGGCGGACCAAATCCCGACGAAGCCAGGATCTTCTATGACTGGGCCCTGACGGCCGATGTTCAGAGCTTGATGCCAGAAGCTGGTTCCTTCCAGATTCCATCGAACAAGGCAGCCGTCGCGTCCGAACATACTCCGGACATCAGCAAGATGAAGCTGATCGACTATGATTTTGCCCAGTATGGTTCCGCAGATCGTCGCAAGGAACTGTTGGCGCGTTGGGATGCCGAAGTCGGCAGCCGTGTGTCAGAGTAACGAGTAATCCGGTCAGTCAGGTAATCAGTCAACTGATTTCCCCAGTTAACGAGTAAAGACCTGACCAGATAACAAGTGGCGACAGACCGGGGCATGGCTGCCCCTGCCCCGGTCATTTTCCGACAAGCAAACAGGTGAATCTGCATGAACGCTGATAACAGGCGGCTAAACTGGGTGCTTGGCAGTGCGATACTGGCACTGGTCATTCTGCCTTGGTACAAAATTCGCAATGGCTTCTTCGGTCTAAACTGGATTGGAGATATCCCGACTAAATCCGATCTCTGGCCAGCGGCCTATCAGGCTGTAACCGGACACTGGCAATTATGGCCCCTGCTGCTGGTGACAGCGCTTACCGGGTGGCTGCGCTTTACAATGCCGGCCGGTTCCGATCGCGGACGACGGCTGATATGGTTAGGCGCGATTGGTCTGGGTTGGCTGATGCTCGAAGGTCTGTCAATCGGTGCACGCGGATGGAACTGGGGCATATTCGAATCCGTCTTTGGGGAAATCTCCGGCCAGCCCGCTTTCGGGGCCGGTGCAGTCGTCCTGTCAGTTGTCCTGACCTGTCTGGTTTCCTTTGGTGCCGCCGAACGCGGTGCGCTGAAAGGTGATGCGTTCATCCTGACAGCAATCGCACTCCTGATCCTGCTGGTCGGCATATTCGTTCTTTATCCGATCCTGTCGATCTTTACCGGCGCATTCCAGGATTTTGACGGCTCATTCACCACCGAAGGCGTGGCCCGCAATATCGGCGATCCCAAGATCTGGAGCCTGTCCTGCCTGACCGGCGGCACCTGCGGAGTGGCATGGCGGACATTGTTCCTGGCCCTTTGCACGGCAACAGCAACGACCCTTCTGGGCCTGGCCTTTGCCCTGGTGGCGACCCGAACAGCCTTTCCCCTCAAGAAAGGGCTGCGGATCCTGACCGTCCTGCCCATCATTACCCCACCCTTTGTGATCGGTCTTGCCCTGATCATGCTGCTTGGCCGTTCAGGTACACTGACCCAGCTGATTGAGGGTGCAACCGGTACTGAAATGGGCCGCTGGATATACGGATTACCCGGAATCTGGCTTGCACAGGTTCTCAGCTTCACACCAATTTCTTTCCTTGTCCTGATCGGCGTGGTCGAGGGTATCAGCCCCTCGATGGAGGAAGCATCACAGACCCTGCGGGCGGGACGCTGGCGGACATTCCGCAAAGTGTCCCTGCCACTGATGGCACCGGGTCTGGCCAATGCCTTCCTGATCGGATTCATCGAAAGCATGGCCGATTTCGGCAACCCGCTGGTTCTCGGCGGGTCCGGAGGCGTGCTTTCAACGGAAATCTTCTTCTCAGTCGTGGGTGCACAAAACGATCCGTCACGCGCAGCGGTCCTGGCTGCGGTATTGTTGTTCTTCACGCTCTCGGCCTTTCTCGCGCAGCGTATCTGGCTGACCGGGCGCAACTTTGCCACCGTCAGCGGCAAGGGTGACGGCGGCATGCATGCACAATTGCCCGCCCGTGTCGCATGGCCGGTAGTTGGTATTGTTTCACTTTGGGTGATCTTCACCATCATCGTCTATTCAATGATCCTGTTCGGCGGTTTCGTAAAGCTCTGGGGTCTCGATCATACCCTGACACTGGAACATTACAGCCGTGCCTTTGGCATCAGCTTTGAAAATGGTGTTCAGTGGACAGGCGTGGCCTGGAACAGCTTCTGGACCACAATGATGATCGCCCTGATAGCCGCCCCTCTGACGGCTGCGGTCGGGCTGCTGACCGGCTGGCTGATTGCGCGGCAAAACTTTCCCGGCAAGGCCGTGTTCGAGTTTGCCCTGATGATGAGCTTTGCCATTCCCGGTACGGTTATCGGCATCAGTTACATCATGGCCTTTAACCTGCCACCGATCCAGATGACCGGCACGGCACTGATCCTGATCGTCTGCTTCATCTTCCGCAACATGCCGGTGGGTGTGCGGGGCAGTATCGCGGCCATGGCACAGCTGGATGGCAGCCTGGATGAGGCATCGCTGACTCTGGGCGCAGGTTCGGGGCGGACATTGCGCCGGGTGATCCTGCCGCTTTTGCGGCCGGCAATCATGGCAGCGCTTGTCTACAGCTTTGTCCGCTCGATCACCTCAATCTCGGCAGTGATTTTTCTGGTCTCGGCCAAATACAACATGGCAACGGCCTATATCGTCGGACTGGTTGAAAACGGCCAGTATGGCGTGGCCATTGCCTATTCCTCGGTGTTGATCCTGGTGATGATCACCGTCATTGGCGGCTTCCAGATGCTGGTCGGCGAACGTCGCATTCGCCGCCGCCCGACACCCCCCGTTTCAAAGGAGGCAAAAGCGTGAGCAGCAATCCGCAGAGAGGCGCGGTTGAATTCCGCCAAGTACGCAAGGATTATGGCGGTTTTACCGCAGTCCCCGACCTGAACCTGAAGATTGAACCGGGTCAGTTGGTTACATTACTGGGGCCCTCAGGCTGCGGCAAAACCACAACGCTGCGGATGCTGGCAGGGCTGGAAGCCCCGACCGAAGGTCAGATCATGATCGGCGGTCAGGATGTCACCCTCCTGCCTCCGAACCGGCGCGACGTGACCATGGTCTTTCAAAGCTATGCCCTGTTTCCGCATATGAGCGTGGCTGACAATATTGCCTATGGGCTGGAATCGGGTGGCATGAAATCCGGTGAGGCACGTGACAGTGCCCTGCGCGGCCTTGATCTGGTCGGGCTGGCCGGACTTGGTAACCGGCTGCCATCGGAGCTTTCCGGTGGTCAGCAGCAACGTGTCGCTGTGGCCCGTGCCCTTGTCCTCGAACCCCAGGTTCTGTTACTTGACGAGCCCTTGTCCAACCTTGATGCACGCTTACGCCGCCGGGTCCGGACAGAGATCCGCGAATTGCAGCAACGTCTGGGCTTTACAGCCGTTTTCGTAACCCACGATCAGGATGAGGCCCTGGCCGTATCCGACCGGATTGTCGTGATGAAGGACGGCAGGATTGCACAAGACGGCACCCCGCGTGAGCTCTATGAAACCCCTGCTTCGGAATTTATTGCCGATTTTATTGGCGAAGCAAACGTTATTGACTGCGAAGTACTCAGCATTGCCAAAGGCCAGGCCCGTATCCGTGTTGGCGGTGCCGAAATGAACTTGCCGGCACGTTCGGCCGCGGTCGGCACGGCACGGCTGGCAGTTCGTCCAAACGCCTTCACCGTCGACAACAGCAATGAAGGTCTGGAAGGCCGTGTTGCCAGTGCCGCCTATCTTGGCGATCATATCGAATATGAAATCGACGGTCCTGCCGGCCGTCTGTTTATCGTCGATGACAGCAGCACGATCGCAATTGCCCCCGGCAGTGACATACGGTTGCAGTTTCGCGGCAGTGGCGTAGCTCTTATTGCATAAAAAGGATTGAGGGACATGATCCAAACCAAAACCGATCTTACCGCGCGACTGACTTTCATGGAAGGACTTGCGCGGCAGGCTGGCACGCTTGCTTTAGGTTATTTCAATGACCGGGACAGTCTGGACATCGAAACCAAACGGTCCCTGACGGATATGGTTTCAATCGCAGACCGCAATGTGGAGCAACTGATCCGCGAAGCCCTGCAGGCTGAATTTCCCGATGATGCCCTTCTGGGTGAGGAATACGGTCTGATCCCCGGCTCTACCGGGGCAACATGGGCAGTCGATCCGATTGATGGCACCGGCCCCTTCCTGAACGGGTTACCGGGCTGGTGTGTCTCCATCGGGCTGATGGACGATCAGGGACCACTGGCAGGGGCGCTTTACGTGCCTGTTCTGGATGAAATGTTCCTTGGAGCACGTGATATGGGGGCCACGCTGAACGGCAGGCCAATCCGCGCAACTGATCGCTTTGACCTGTCCACCGGTCTTCTCGGGTTTGGTCAGAATGATCGCGTTCCACCGGCCCGCATAGCCGAACTGCATCAGGAACTGGCCACAGCAGGTATCGGATGGGTGCGTTATGGTTCCGGTGCCCTGATGCTGGCTTATGTCGCAGCCGGACGGCTGGTCGGTTACTGTGAGCCACGCATGTCGCTTTGGGATTGTCTGGCCGCCTATGCCATCATCGAAGCTGCCGGCGGGCGCATCATGCCAGTAGGTCCGGGCGCAGTCACAGGACAAGGCTTTGCCGTCATGGCCTCCACAATGCAGGAATATGACCGGCTCGACGGATTGACCCGTTTTCATGCCGGTGGGTGGGAACTCTGACCATAATTTGATGTCCTGGTTTCTTCCCTTGCCGGCCCTCTCTCCTCAGGGCCGGCATCATTATTTTATCTCAACTATCGCGAATGATCAGTTTTCCCGGCAGGAAGACATCATCGTTCTGCCGGCCTGACAGCACATCCAGAAGTTTTTCGCACATTGCGGTAATCGGCTGCCGATAGGTTGTCAGATTGTAGGATGGCGAGGCCGCCAGCGGAATATCATCAAAACCCGTTACCCTGATGCCCTGCCCCAGTTCAGTCGGAATACGGTAACGCAGGGCATCAACCGCCCCCATGGCCAGGATATCATTCTCACATACCAACACATCCGGACGCTGGCCCGCCATACGGTTGTCAAATAAATCCGTTACTACACTGATCGACGATTCAAGATCATATCCACCGGCGTGGCATGTATCGACGATCTTCCCCGTCATTTCGGCCCAATAACTGACAAAACTGTCCTTTCGGTGCAGCTTGGCCGATTGCGTATTCGGCCCTGCGATAAAGACCGGCCGATGGCACCCTTTGTCCAGAAGATGGTTGGCAATTTCACGCATACCAATCACATCATCGCACGCAATGGTCAGTGTGTTGAGATTACGGCTGTAACGCGCAAAAACCACCAGCTTTCTGACCCTTCGCGCACCAAGCGCCGTATCCAGCACCCGGTCATCAAATCGCGTACCGATCAGCACTGCGGCATCCACCCGTCTTTGACTTGCGGCCAGAAGGGCTTCCGACGCATCCTGACTGTCCGACATATTCGCCAACAGCGTTCCCCAGCCATGGGTCCAGAGGATACGCGTCAGCCGCTCAAGCAGGACAAGCTTATGCGGGTTGTTGAAGTCGTTGGTAATCAATGCAACCAGATTTGAGCGGTCTGATGCAAGGGAAGCCGCCAGCAGATCTGGCGCATAACCCAACCGTTCCGCCGCAGCCATGACCTTTTCACGGCTGCGTAGGGAAATGGAAGCATCCTTCTTGAACGCCCGCGCCACCGTCCAGCGGGATAGGCCAGCCGCAGCTGCAACATCATCAGCCGTCACGACGACAGGTTCATCGGGATTGTCATCAGTCATCCGGTCCATATCACCATCCTATGCATGACAATGCAGTTCGTAAACCATTTTGCACGCGCGTGCAGATTGTTCTTGCACGCGCGTGCATGAATGCGCAATCTTGTTGGGAAGATCAGCCCTGTCGCTGATTCGGGGGGATATATATTATGATTAAGGTTGCTTTGCTTGGCGCAGGCCGTATCGGTCAGGTGCATGCAAAATCCATTTGTTCAAACAATGATTGCCAGATGGTTTCCGTTGCCGATGCCAATGCAGACGCCGCCAGCGTGCTGGCTGCTCGGACAGGTGCCGTAGTCCGGTCCGTGGACGACATTCTGGCTGACGACACGGTCGATGCCGTTCTGATAGCAACCCCGACTGACACACATTCCGATCTGATCGAGCGTGCAACTGCGACCGGCAAGGCCGTACTGTGTGAAAAGCCCGTTGACCTGTCACTGGAACGTGCACTTGCCACTCTGACTAATGCCGAAAGATCCGGCAAGCTGGTCATGATCGGTTTCAATCGCCGCTTTGATATAAATTTTGCAACCCTCAAGACCGCCTATGATCGTGGTGAAATCGGCAAGGGTGAACTTCTGTCAATCACATCCTTCGATCCCGCCCCGCCCCCGGCAAGCTATGTCAAGGGGTCAGGCGGACTGTTCCGCGATATGATGATCCATGATTTTGATATGGCGTGCTGGATATTCGATGGCCCGCCAGTACAGTTAACTGCCTGCGGATCGTCCCTGATAGATCCGGAAATCGGACAGGCCGGCGATGTTGATACCGCTGTTGTCACAATGCAATGGGCCGATGGACGGATTGCCGTCATCAAGAACTCGCGCAGGGCCGGTTATGGCTATGACCAGCGGCTGGAACTGCTGGGTTCAGACGGTTTGCTGTCGGCCAGAAACGTGCTGGAAAATACTGTTGAGAAAATCACGCCTGAAGGTGCAAGCAGCGCCAGGCCGGTCTATTTCTTTCTTGAACGCTACATGCGGGCTTATGAAAGCGAATGGACCGCATTTATAGACGCCATCAAGGCCGGAACGGAAATGCCCGTCACCCTGCGTGACGGTATAACCGCCCTCGCTTGCGCCGAAGCTGCAACCAGATCATGGCAAGGCGGCATGTCCGTAACAATCACAACCGATATGTTGGGGGGCTGACATGCATCAGCTCGGCTGCTGCACATGGATATTCGGTAATGAACCCCTGTCCAGAATTGCCGAACGCATCAGCCGCATCGAACTGGATGGGGTGGAACTCCATGGTGATACCAACGGGATCGACCCGAAAGAGGCCGGACAGATTTTTGCCGATCATGGTCTGACCGTCTTTTCCATCACACCGCAGGACACCGATATCAGCCACCCTGACCGGGACATTCGCAATACAGCTGTCAATTACTATAAAAGACTGGTCGACTGGGCATGCAGCCTGGGCCAGCCGGCGGGTTTTCCACGCATCGGCTGCCACGGTCTGGTCCAGCGTATTCGTCCGGTCAGCACACAAGCCGAAGAAGATGACCTGCTGGCCGTCAGCACCCGGCGCATCTGCATGGCCGCCGACAGGGCCGGGCTGTCCGTCGTCTTCGAAGTCCTGAATCGGTATGAGAGTCATCAGGTACGTACAATCAGCGAGGGGCTTGCCCTGATTGATCGTGTTGGTGTGCGTAACCTGTCACTGCTGCCCGACAGTTATCATATGAATATTGAAGAAGCCGATCCCTCTGTCTCTCTGGTGAGAGGTGCCGGCCGGATCGGGCTATACCATGCCGCCGATTCCAATCGTGGGGCCGTCGGGGATGGGCATATCGACTTTACCGGCCAGATCGCAGCGCTTGATCAGATCGGCTATGATGGACCAATCATCTTCGAACCATCAGTCCCGGGTTCGGATCCGTTCAGCACCGACAAGGGGCCAGGTTTTCAAGACAAGCTTGAGGAAATCCTGTCACGATCGGCGACAGCCATCAGAGCCTTGGGCAGTTGAATTCGGTCGGGGCAACCGCCGGACGTGCGGGCGTAAGAGGAGAAGACGCCCGCAATTTCCACTATGGGAGAGAAACATGAAACAGCTTTTTGTAACAGCCACAACCGCAGCCATTCTGGCTGTTGCCACACCGGTATTCGCACAGGATATCGTTGTCGTGGCGCATGGACAGGCCAATGACCCCTTCTGGTCGGTCGTCAAGAACGGTGCCGCCAAGGCAGGCGAGGATACCGGCACCAGTGTCGATTTTCGTTCGCCCGAAACCTTCGACATGGTCCAGATGAGCCAGTTGATTGATGCCGCAGTCAATCAGGAACCCGACGGTCTGGTCGTCTCAATCCCCGATGCTGATGCTCTTGGTCCGTCCATTCAGCGTGCAGTAGATGCCGGAATTCCGGTCATCTCGATGAATTCCGGCGGCGATGTCGCACATGACCTTGGAGCCTTGCTGCATGTCGGCCAGTCAGAATACGATGCTGGCCGGATAGCCGGTGAGAAGCTCGCCGAAATGGGTGGCAAGAAAGGGATTTGTGTCAACCAGGAGGTCGGCAATATCGCGCTTGACCAACGTTGCGCAGGCTTTGCAGAAGGTTTTGGCAACCCGGTTGAGGTCATTCCCACCCAGGCAGACCCGACCGAAGTCCAGTCCAAAGTACGCGCCGCCCTTGAAGCCGATCCCGAAATCAATGCGATTCTGAGCCTGAACGCCACCCTGGTCGGGGAACCATCGGTCGAAGCCACAACCGCAGTTGGCCGCGACGATGTACTGATTGCAACCTTCGACATGTCGGCAGGATTCCTTGAGGCCGTAGCGGAAGGCAAGGCAACCTTTGCGATTGACCAGCAGCAATTCCTGCAAGGCTATCTGCCGGTTTCATTCCTGGCACTGAATGCTCAATATGGTCTGATGCCGGGTGGCGATGTGGCTTCGGGGCCAAACCTCATAATGCAGGATAATGCCGCACAAGTCATCGAACTTTCCGCGCAGGGCATTCGCTGACACAGATCTCCAGGGCGCACTGTACCAACGGTGCGCCTTTGGATGAATGTAACCAAAAAGGTTGGAGGACCCCATGACAACGGACACCACGACCACGACGGATGAAAGACTCAAATCTGAATCATTCGTGACACGGCTGATGAAACGCCCCGAACTGGGTGCCATTGGTGGAGTTATTCTTGTTACAATCTTTTTTCTGATTTATGCGGACCGATCCATGTTCACCCTATCGGGGATCATGAATTTCATGACCCCGGCCGCACAGCTTGGTATTCTGGGTATTGCCGCAGCCATGCTGATGATCGGAGGGGAATTTGACCTGTCCATTGGTTCAATGGTTGCCTTTACCGGACTGATCTTTGGTGTGTTGGTTGTCAACACGGGCCTGCCCCTGATTGTAGCAATCCCGCTGACCATGGCATTTTCAGCCATGATAGGTGCGCTGAATGGCTATGTCGTAATTCGCACGGGCCTGCCAAGTTTCATTGTCACACTGGCTTTCCTGTTCATCTTGCGGGGGGCGTCTCTGGTCGGGCTTAAAATGTCTACGGGCGGATCAACCCAGTTGCGCGGTGTGCGTGATGCGATAGAGGGTGATTTTCTGGCCCCTTTCTTTTCAGGGGATGCATTTGGCGGATTGTTCCACTGGCTGGCCGAACGTGGAATTATCGACAGCTTCAATTCCGGTGCACCAAAAGTACCGGGCATTCCGGTTGAAATTCTGTGGTTCATCATGGTGGCACTGGTCTGTACGTTCGTTCTGTTGCGAATGCCTGCCGGGAACTGGATTTTCGCAACAGGTGGGGACAGCAATGCGGCAGCTAATTCAGGGGTGCCGGTAAAGCGGGTCAGAATTTCGCTGTTCATGCTGACGGCCTGTGCTGCTGCACTGGTTGCAGTCATCACCGTAATCGACGCCGGATCAACTGATGCCCGCCGCGGTTTTCAGAAAGAATTCGAGGCGATCATCACCGCCGTTATCGGTGGTTGCCTGCTGACCGGAGGCTACGGATCCGCCATCGGGGCATTCTTCGGAGCAATCATCTTCGGCATGGTAACTATCGGGCTGACCTATACCGATTTTGATCAGGACTGGTTTCAGGTCTTTCTGGGAACGATGCTTCTGTTGGCTGTAATTTTCAACAATGTAATCCGCAAGCGTGTGACGGGGGAACGGTAAGATGTCAGAACCCATCATCCATATGGAAAACATCAAGAAACACTTCGGCAATGTCATCGCCCTCAACGGTGTGACCTTCGATGTCCGTCCCGGGGAATGTCACTGCCTTCTGGGTGATAATGGTGCCGGCAAGTCAACTTTCATCAAGACCATGTCCGGCGTCCACAAACCAACCGAAGGCAGCATCGTCTTCGAAGGCAAGCCAATGCATTTCGACAGCCCCCGCGACGCGATGGAGGCAGGTATTGCCACGGTTTTCCAGGACCTGGCCATGATCCCGCTGATGAGCGTGACACGCAATTTTTTCATGGGGCGTGAACCGACCAAGGGCCGGATCATCAAGCGCTTTGACGTGGACAGGGCAAATGCCATCACCATGGAAGAAATGCGCAGGATGGGGATCAACCTGCGTGCGCCCGATCAGGCCGTCGGAACATTGTCAGGCGGAGAACGTCAGACAGTTGCCATCGCACGTGCCGTCTATTTCGGGGCCAAGGTCTTGATTCTCGATGAGCCGACATCCGCACTTGGGGTACGCCAGACCTCAAACGTTCTGGCCACGATTGCACGGGTCCGATCGCAGGGCATTGGCGTGGTCTTCATTTCGCACAATGTGCGTCATGCGCTTGCAGTGGGTGACCGCTTTACCGTGCTGAATCGCGGACAAACCCTTGGCACGGCCGTCAAGGGAGAAATCGACGCGGCCAAACTTCAGGACCTGATGGCTGGCGGGCAGGAACTCGCACAGCTGGAAGGCTCGCTTGGCGGAACAATCTAAAAATATGACGGACAGGTACCTGTCCTTGTCCCTGTCCGTCACAATAAAGGAAGAAAAACATGACAAACCAGATGCCTGACCGGCCACTTGGCATAGCTTTGATCGGCACGGGTTTCATGGGCAAGTGCCACGCCATGGCATGGCGCAATGTCGCAACGGTTTTCGGTGGTGCCCACCCACGACTCGAAATCCTGTGTGACACACCGGCTGACCGGGCACGGACTTTTGCCACACAGTTCGGGTTCGCCCGTGGCAGCGATGACTGGCAGGCAGCAGTATCCGATCCGGCTGTTAATGTTGTGTCGATCACAACCCCCAACGGGCTGCATCGCCCCATGGCAGAAGCTGCGCTGTGTGCCGGCAAGCATGTCTGGCTGGAAAAGCCGATGGCGCTGACCCTGGAAGATGCACAAGCCATGGCAGTACTGGCAACCGACCATCCGGAACAGGTCACGATACTGGGTTACAACTATCTGCGCAGCCCGGCCTTTCAAGCCGCCCGCCAGGCTATTGCACAGGGTATGATAGGCCAACCGCTTTCTTTCCGTGGTGTCTATGACGAAGATTATTCCGCTGACCCCAACCTGCCATGGTCATGGCGGCTGACACATGAAGGTGGCGGTCTGGGTGCTCTTGGTGATCTTGGTTGTCATCTGGTCAGCCATATGGTCGCCTTGATGGGTCCGGTTGAAGAGATCACAGCCATGACCCAGATCGCTGTGCCACAACGCCCCTCTCCCGAAGGACACCGCGCCGTCGAAAATGAAGACAGCGCATTAGCACTGATCCGGTTTGCCTCCGGGGCACAGGGTTCCTTTGCCACATCGCGCGTGGCACGGGGGCGTAAATGCCGCCTGCAATGGGAAATTCACGGCACGGATGGCACACTTGTCTTCGATCAGGAAAACATGAATGAGCTGTGGATCCATCGTGCAGGCGAGGCTGGGTTCACCCGTCACCTGACCGGCCCGAATCAACCTGATTTTGCCGCCTTCTGCCCCGCTCCCGGTCATAATTTTGGCTTCAACGAACAAAAGGTCGTGGAATGCCGGGATCTCCTGCAGGCAATTACCGGACAGGGTGCACCAGCAGCCGGACCGGATTTTGCAGCCGGTCTGCAGATTGAACGGGTCATCCACGCTATGGCAGCCTCTCAGGGGCGGCCGGTAAAACTCTGAAAGACGAGAGCAAGATGAAAAAGCTTGATGTGATTACCATTGGACGAAGTTCTGTTGACCTTTATGGTCAGCAAATTGGCGGCCGGCTGGAGGATATGGGTTCCTTTGCCAAATATATTGGTGGCAGCCCGACAAACATCGCCTGCGGAACAACGCGTCTGGGGTTGAAATCGGCCGTTATCACCCGGGTCGGTGACGAACATATGGGCCGCTTCATTCGCGAACAGCTGGTCCGTGAAGGCGTGGATGTGCGTGGTGTGGTAACAGATCCGGAGCGGCTGACAGCACTAGTTCTGCTGGGGATCCGGGATGAAGACCAGTTCCCGCTGATCTTCTATCGCGAGAACTGTGCCGACATGGCGTTGTCAGAAGATGATATCGACGAAGCTTTCATCCGTGAGACCCGCAGCGTATTGGCTACCGGCACCCATCTGTCAAACCCCCGGACCAAAGCCGCAGTACTGAAAGCACTGGAACTGGCACGAAAGTACGGAGCACGAACGGCACTGGATATCGACTATCGTCCGAACCTCTGGGGGGTGGCGGGTCATGGCGATGGTGAAAGCCGGTTCGTCGAAAGCGCCGCAGTTACCGAAAAATTGCAGGAAACGCTGCACCTGTTCGACCTGATTGTCGGGACAGAGGAAGAATTCCACATAGCAGGCGGTACGACCGATACCGTTCAGGCCCTGCGGAATGTACGCAAGGTATCGGACGCCACTCTGGTCTGTAAGCGCGGGGCCGCCGGCGCTGTTGCGTTTGAGGGAGCTGTCCCAGACAGCCTTGACGATGGCCAGACCGGCCCCGGATTCCCGATTGAGGTCTTCAATGTACTCGGCGCAGGAGACGGATTCTTTTCCGGTTTGATGAAAGGCTGGATGGATGGCGCCGACTGGCCAACAGCCTTGAAATACGCCAATGCCTGTGGGGCATTTGCGGTCAGTCGTCATGGCTGTACACCAGCCTATCCATCCCTTGCTGAACTGGAATATTTTCTTGATCGCGGTGTCGGGCGCCCGGATCTGCGCAATGACAATACACTGGAACAGATCCATTGGGCTACCAACCGGCAGGGCCGGATGAACGGGGACTGGTCCACAATGCGGGTCTTTGCCTTTGACCACCGGATGCAGCTTGAGGACATGCCCGGCTATACGCCAGCAAAAGGGAGTGCCTTCAAGAAGCTTTGCCTGAAAGCCGCACTGAAGGTTGCAAACGGACAGAACGGTTATGGTATCCTGTGCGACAACCGCATCGGCCGCTCAGCCCTGCATGCTGCATCGGGCACCGGATTGTGGATCGGACGTCCCTGCGAATGGCCGGGATCGCGCCCGCTGGAACTGGAACCCGAACTTGGTCCGGATTGCGGTGGCCTGGAGGAATGGGCCCGTGAAAACGTCGTGAAGGTCCTGTGCTTCTGTCATCCGGATGATGATCCGGCTACCCGTGCACAGCAGGAAGCAACCGTGAAGCGCCTGTTTCAGGCATCGCGCCGCAACGGGCTGGATTTTCTTCTGGAAATCATTCCGTCCAAGGTTGGCTCCGTGGATGATATGACCACCGCCACTCTGATCCGGCAATTTTACGATATCGGTGTCTGTCCCGACTGGTGGAAACTTGAACCGATGCAAACACATACAGGCTGGTCAAATGCCATCAACGTCATCGAGGAATATGACCGTCATACCCGCGGTATTGTGGTTCTGGGCCTCGACGCACCCGAGGCGGAACTGGCTGCCAGCTTCGAAGTCGCCTCCAGTTTCCCTCTGGTACGTGGCTTTGCCGTCGGCCGGACCATATTTGGCGAAGTTGCCCGTGAATGGCTGACGGAAAAACTGGACGATAACAATGCAGTTACGCAGATGGCCGATCGCTATGCGCGGCTTTGCACTATCTGGGATGAGTCACGCGCATATGCGCAGGAGGCCGTATGAACACGATCCGTTTGACCGCTGCACAAGCCATGGTCCGCTGGCTGTCAGTACAGAAAACCGAAACCGATGAGCGCTTCATTGATGGCGTCTGGGCAATATTCGGCCACGGTAATGTCGCGGGTCTGGGCGAAGCTCTGCATGGAATCGGCAATGCCCTGCCGACATGGCGGGGACAGAATGAACAGACCATGGCCCATGCCGCGATTGCCTTTGCCAAGGGCAAGGCCCGCAGGCAGGCACAGGCGATCACGACCTCAATCGGGCCGGGGGCAACAAATGTGGTGACAGCAGCAGCACTTGCACATGTCAACCGGTTGCCCTTACTGATCATTGCAGGTGATGTTTTTGCCAACCGCCGTCCTGATCCCGTTTTGCAGCAGATTGAGGATTTTGACGACGGCACTGTATCGGCCAATGACTGTTTCCGTCCGGTCAGCCG
>JBKEAB010000112.1:0-4521 GCA_047971845.1 Paracoccus sp. (in: a-proteobacteria)
CAGCCGGTCGACGCTGGCAGGGGTGTTCTCAAAGGTGCCAAAGCTGAGAACCTCGTCACGCACCCACCTCTGGCAATCGCAACCGCCAGCTTGTCCTTTGAAACGTCAATTCCAACATAAGTCGTCTATTGTTCATTTGCCATGTCTTCCTCCATCGCAGAACGACGGCACTTGCCGTCAGGCGAGCGCCGATGAAAAAAACATGCGGTCTTACGGTAAGGGGTCTTTTATGCTTCGGGTACATAAGGCCCGGTATGAAGGCCGGGCCCTTGAGAATGATATTATTGTGTTGATGCCAGAAGGTCGGTGATCCGGCGGACTGAGGCGCGGCGGTTTTCACGTTCGGATATCAGGGTCGGGACCTTCAGGTATTCTTCGCCATAGCCCTGTACGATCAGATTTTCTGGCGGAACGTTGAAATATTCTGAAAGTGCCAGAGCGACGGATTCCGCACGCCGGTCCGACAGGGCAAGATTATAGGTTGCGCTGCCTACTGCGTCGGTATGACCTTCGATCAGGAATATTTCACGCGGGTTGGTCTTGACCACATCTTCCAGAACGGTTCCCAGCATTGCCAGCTGGCGGGCCTGATCAGGGTGGATTGCTGCCGATCCGGTGTCGAAGGTGATTGCGCTGATATCGACCGGGGCAACAAGGTTACGCACCTCGGGAATGCTGCGGATTTGGTTCAGGGTAAAGTGCCGGCTGACAGCAGCCTCACGGGAAAGGGCCGCACGCAGTTCATCTTCGTTGGCCGGGGTGATTTCAGGTCGTGGTGCAGGGGGCAGATCTGCGACCTTTACGGGCCCGACCTCAACCGTTTCATCAAGCAGAACGGTTTCGGTTCCATCTGCCGCAACATGGATGCGGCGCAGAACTGACAGATCTGCTGCACGAATGGTGATGATCTGTGATCCATCGGGGCGGGTTACGACCGTACGTGATGAACCGTCTGAATAGTTTTCGGTCTGTATCTCGCTTCCAGCCTGACGTAGCAGGGCGTTGTCATCCTTCAGGACCTGCTGGCTGCCATCTGTACGGGTTACGACAATACGATCCCCAGTGTTCAGTGCTACTTCGCGCTCACCGCCCAGCATCTGACCGATTGCCAATGCTCCTAGGCCGGCCAGTGCAACCTTTGCAAGATTGCTGGTGCTGTCATCATTCCCGCCGTTGTTTCTGTTTTGAGCCTCAGAGGCTTTTGCAATGGCAGCGGAGAGAGTGGTTTTGAAATCTTCGGATGAACTGCGGATATTGTTTTCAGTCAGTGTTTCGGAAAACGCTTCACCTTCGGTGACGGTATCGCCAAGCAGGGCCTGGGCAGATGGTGCGACAGCGGCGGCAGCTTCTTTTGCAGTTTCTGTATTTGAACCGCGTGCCCGAAGGGAACTGTCTTCGCCAACGGCATATTGCTGGCGATCCATTGGGCCAATGATGATGCTGCCATCATTGGAAACCTGGGCTGTGACCCCCTTTGGGCTGACCAGATCCATACCTTCGGCACAGGGGCGTACTGATTCATCCTGACAGGCCAGATCATCAGCCGTCAGACCTGTTCTGATTTCTTCCTGAAGGACACCGTTCAGAAGAGCCATGCTGTTTGCACGCCCGGCTTGCAGGATCTGTGCTTCTGCGGCCGGAATGCGGAATTCCTGCCTGGCATGGCTGTCCCTGATCGTTACAGGTTCAGCGGCAGGTGTATCGGATGCGACGACAGCCTTTGCTACCTCAAGCTGTTCAGCAAGTTCGCTCTGGCGTTGCTGGTCTTCTGAAGCGGATTCATCTGTTGGGGCGGGGGGCACGGCAGGAGGGATTTCTTCCATGACCTCATCAGTTGCCATTTCTTCTTTTTCTGCCGTGTTATCAGAGACAATATTTTCTTCGGCTTCGGCGGGGTGCATATCCTCTTCCGGTGCGGATGCTTCCGGTGTGTTGTCTCTGACTGTCCCAGGCATGGTATCGGATTCCGGATCTACCTTTGTGTCGGTTTCTGGCGTTGCCTCCATTGCGGCTAACCGGGCAGCGGCCATTTCATCCAACGCACCGCCACGTGGAACAAGCTGGCCATCTGGGCTGATGGCATAAGGTTGCTGATCGGCAGGTGCCAGGATCATCCCGTCACTTTCACCAAGCTGGACGGCAATACCGGCCGGGGTCAACAGCGGCATATCGTCCGCGCAAGGCCGGAGGGTCCCATCAAGACAGCTGAGTTGTGTATTATCCAGACCGGCTTCGGTTTCGCTTTGCAAAAGCTGGTTCAGCAGGGGCATTTCCTGAGCGCGGGCCTCACCCTCTGCCTGCATGGTATCGTCATCAACTGTAACTTCCGCCTGTGCAGACAAGCCGATACCCATGGCAAAAAGAACTGCAATGGCCGTAGAATTGGCAGTGGAACGGGGCATATGGTCCTCAATACGCTGCTTGTTATTTCATGCACCTAACGGTCTGGATAGTGCATTGTTCCCTGACGTCATTGTCAGCATTGCGTGAACAAGGCGGGGAACTTGCGTGATCGGGGTGGCCGGAATATGCCCGACAAGATGAAGGAAAGGAGATGCTCATGACACTGAAACCGAAGGATGTCCCGGATCTGGGCAGGTTTGACTGGGAAGATCCGTTCCGTCTGAACGATCAGCTGAGTGAAGAAGAACAGATGCTGCGTGATGCAGCATGCGCCTATGCGCAGGACAAACTGCAACCGCGTGTCATTGATGCATTCCGGGATGAGGTAACGGATCCGGCGATTTTCCGTGAGATGGGCGAGATGGGGCTTCTGGGGGTGACGATTCCGGAAGAATATGGCGGAATTGGTGCATCTTATGTTGCTTATGGGCTGATTGCCCGCGAAATCGAGCGCGTGGACAGCGGTTACCGGTCTATGATGAGTGTGCAGTCGTCGTTGGTGATGTATCCGATCTATGCTTATGGTTCCGAAGAACAGCGGCGGAAATATCTGCCAAGGCTGGCTTCAGGCGAATGGATTGGATGCTTCGGCCTGACTGAACCAGATGCCGGGTCCGATCCTGCGGGGATGAAGACACATGCGAAGAGAATGGCCGGTGGCTATGTGCTGAATGGCACGAAGATGTGGATCTCCAATTCGCCGATTGCGGATGTTTTTGTGATTTGGGCCAGATCTGAGGCACATGGCGGCAAGATTCGTGGTTTTGTCCTGGAAAAGGGAATGGCGGGTCTTTCCGCGCCGAAAGTTGGTGGCAAACTGTCGTTGCGTGCCTCGGTCACGGGTGAGATCGTGATGGATCATGTCGAGGTATCCGAAGAAGCGCTTCTTCCCGGTGTTGAAGGATTGAAGGGACCCTTCGGATGCCTGAACCGCGCACGCTACGGGATCAGCTGGGGGGCGCTTGGGGCGGCCGAATTCTGCCTGCATGCGGTGCGGCAGTATGGTCTGGATCGTCAGCAATTCGGGAAACCTCTGGCGCAGACGCAACTGCATCAGCTGACGCTTGCGAACATGCTGACCGATATTTCACTGGGCTTGCAGGGCAGCCTGCGTGTGGGTCGCCTGCTGGATGACGCGCAAGCCGCCCCCGAGATGATTTCCATCATCAAGCGGAATAATTGCGGCAAGGCTCTGGAGATTGCCCGCTTGGCCCGTGACATGCATGGGGGCAACGGGATTTCCGAAGAATTTCAGATCATGCGCCATATGGTAAACTTGGAAACGGTTAACACTTATGAAGGAACGCATGATATCCATGCGTTGATTCTGGGTCGTGCGATTACCGGATTGCAGGCTTTTTTCTAGGTGATTAACCGGATGGAAGATGGATTTCGATTTATATTCAGGGTGATCAATGAAAGCTGAATTACAGCGTGTCGCGCAGGAATGTCTTGATGGGGCCGAAAATGACTCAATGATATTTCTACAGATTGTGGGCCGTTTGATTGAGGCGGGGTTTGAAAGCTACATGGTAGACTTTCGCCGTGCGCGGGCTGTTTACTATCTGCCGGATGGAGACAGCATTGAACTTGAAACACATCGGGTGAATACCCCGGTTGCCGGGTGGTTTGATACTGCTATTATACAGGCTGTGATACGTGAGGCCCAGCAGTTGGTATCCGGCTATACCTATCGTGGGTTTTGCGAAAAGACGGCTGCTGCGGGATGTGCCGGTTATATCGTGTCGTTTTCCGGACGCCGCGCAGTTTATTTTGGCCGTACAGCCGAAACACATGTCGAAATTTTCCCCGACTGAGGATCAGCGGTAATAGTATGAGGATGGGGCGCATTGTTTGGTGCGCCCCTTTTTAGAGCGTGTCGTGCTCATTTGGGTTCATATCCTGCGGCAATGAAATAATTGAGGCATTCGTCTTCGGTGAAGAGGTCGCAGACCTGGCCGACGGCCTTCCATAGTTCGTCGTAGGTTCGGGCCGCGGCCTTGCGCAGGAGGGCTTTGAGCTTTGCAAAAGCCATCTCGATGGGGTTCAGGTCGGTGCTGTAGGGCGGGAGTGGCAGAAACCAGCAGCCGATGTTGCGCAAAGTTGCAGACGCTTTCG
>JBKEAB010000113.1:0-32125 GCA_047971845.1 Paracoccus sp. (in: a-proteobacteria)
ACCTGATCGCGCTTCTGGTCACCATGGCGGTGGATTCCGGCTATCTGCCGCTGCACGGCGCGGAGAAGCTGCTGATCTATGGGCTGATCGAGGTTCAGGAAGCCGTGATCGACACGCCTGCCGGACAAAGGCCAATTCAGGTTTTTGAACCGACAGATCGCGCGGTCAGCGCGGCCAAGATGCTGCGAACCACCTCGGACTCGGAACCGTTGGCAGGGCTGGGAAATAGCATTGGCGCAGGATCGACGAAGCGCAACTTCGAAGCCCTCATTCCTCGGGGCAAGCGGAAGTGGGTATTGTCACGGGCATACTTGGATCGCGGTGATGCCAACGACCTTCGATTGATGGCTGGAACCGTGGTCGGGCAATGGTGGAACGACGTCCCAGATTATTAGATCCAGTATCGGATCGGTCCGCTCCGGTTCTATCCATGCTGCGGGTGATGCTCATCTTTCTGATAGCATCAAGCTTCGAGCTTCTCCTTCTCCTCACGCGCGTATTGCCGAAGCGACTTTGAGGGCGCCTTCGACGCCGCTATTCTGCGCAAGCGCAAGCGACCGGCGGTGTTTAGCCCCGTGATCCAACTGCGCCTGGTCCAATAGACGCCCTCTAGCTCATCAGGGTTTTGCGGGTCATAGACAAGGTCTGCGGCCCCCATGTGGCGCTCCTCATCAGTAGCAGATGGATCTTTTGTTTCCTGCTCATAGACATATGCAAGATGGATGCGCGGCGTATGCTGGCACTTCCAAGGTTTCGCCGTAATGGAGTAGGAAGTCGCGTCCATAGAACTCAGGCCTGTTTCCACCCTGAAAGCATAGAGGGAAGCTGTAATTTCCAGTGCGATGGCATCATGCCTCTCCGGTGTCTCGTATAGCTCAGCAAGGTCAATTGCATGATCAGCAGATGCCGCGTTACGCATTTTTTCAATTGTTGGCCAGTTTGAGGCTGTCGTTCCAACCCAAACGCCATTGAGATCCGGGAATACGCCTCGGTTAAGAGCCGGGATCCTTCGCCAAAGCCAGCGCCATGGCGCCCAGTAGGCAGAAAAGCCAAAAACGAGCCCAAGTCCCGAAAGTATGATGACCGGTACATAGCGGACAATCACGGAATCAGAAACCGCAACCCCTGCCCAAGCACCGAAATCATCAGCGTAAACGGCAAGCCCGACCACGATCATCAAGGCGGTGCCTAGAGTTTTCCACGGCAAAAGCGTATACATGTTTTGTTCTCCCGCCTTTTTGACGATCCATCTGTTGGATTCTTGCCAGAAATGGCATATATGTTGTGACCTTAAGACTCTTTCGGCTCAATATGATGTTGTCTCATCTAGGTGTCTGAAAGTCCAGCTCACGATTTTCTGCTCCTAGAGCGAGAGAGGAACATCATGCCGGTAAATGCACACAAGGCGCTCAACAGCGCGAACGAGAGTTGCTACGTTAGAAAGCTCAGGCTGCCCAAAGAGCGTGAAGACGAGTTGCGCGCGGTTCGCGACGATCTGCGCGAAGCAATTCGCTCCGGACTGAGAGATTGGACGAGCCGGTTTGAGATCACGGAGATGGTGACGCGAGATGCCATCACAGCTTTCAACCAAGAGCGGACCAACATCAGCGAAGCCATTGGTCGCCCCAAATTCCGAATGCAGGGCAGCTTTTCCTATTCAACGGTGAATGATCCCGCAAAGGGTAAAGCCCCGCCACTACAGATTGACCTCGATGACGGCATGTTCCTTCCCACGCGGTACATCAATCGGGATGGGTCTCTTGCACCATCACTTGCAGCGGAAGGCTATTTCCGAGCGGTAGAGCAACTCGTTTCCAACCTATGTGAAGCGAACGGCTGGACGCTTAAGACGAAAACCTCATGCGTTCGTATCGAAATTGACCGCGAAGCGCATGTGGACATCGCACTCTATGCAGTTCCGGAGAAGGAGTTCGCAACGCTGGTCGAAACCGCAATGGCCCAAAATCGTGTTATCAAGGACGGTTTTATGGAGTTGCGCGATGACGATTTCGCCAACGAGATCTATGATCGGCTATCCGCCGACCAGATGCGTCTGGCATGCCGTGATGAAGATGGGCGCGGGAAATGGATCCCGTCCGATCCGCGCAAACTCGAAGAGTGGTTCAGGGATGCCGTGCGCGATCACGGAGATCAGGTTCGTTTCGTCTCTCGCTACCTGAAAGCATGGCGAGACGAGCAAGATCTGCGCGGCTTAGCATCGATTGCCTTAATGTGGGCCGTGGTTGAAGTGTTTGAGAACCATAACGGCTACAAACCGTTCGATGGTCGCGACGATCTCGCTCTCCTTGCGGTCGCACGCGCACTTCCTGACATCCTGCGGGACGAGATACCCAATCCGGTGGTTGCGGGTGCCCGGCTTGACCAAGGCTGGACTGAGGCGGACCGCCAAGCCTACGTTGAGGCGGCAGGGCAACTCAAAGCGCAACTTGAAGCGGCCCTAGTTACATCAAATACGCCTCAGGTCACCTTGCGCCATATGCTGGATGCGCTTGGCACCAGATTTCCTACTGATATGAACCTTCTCGTCGATGAGGCCGTTGACGGGGTGGAAGCCGTTGCCGCGCCGGAAGTTTTGACTAGCAGTCTGCTGGAAATCAAGGATGAGCGGGCCGCCGTGAAGCTGGGCGGAGATGAACGCTACGCGTGATTTCCCATTCATGAATGTTGCGCTTATCGACATCGGTCGGGCGATAGAAACTCGATGGCGTGGTCAAAGGCTAACCGCAGAAGATCTACGATCTCTTTCGAAGGGGCCTTGGGCCGGAGGTTGGCGGTTCAAAGTGGCGGTTAGGTCGGATGTCAAAGACATCGATCTGGTGTTCGATGCCTCCTTCCCTTGGTCGGCACCAAGGCTTTACATGCGGCGTCCACCGGCACTTGGCAGCCTCCCTCACGTGGAAGCAGATGGGTTAATTTGCGCGTTTCCTAGCCGGACACCAATGGACCCTGCGAACCCGGTCGGGATTGCACATGCATACCTGAAACGCTTGGTTGAGCTTGCGGCCAACTGGTCGGACCCGAATTTCGTTGAAGGTGAAATTGCCGACGAGTATTTGTCCTATCTCGGGCGCAGAAGTGCGCCACGACCAATTCGATCACTTCTCGCGCCAAAGGACTATGCGGGCCCGACGGCCTATCTCTGGAGAGGTCGATCAGACCTCGTGCTGTCAAATGATCCACGTCACTTGTCCAGATGGCTTGAGAGCCGCTATGGGCGCCAAACGAGAAAGTGGGCACTTGAGAAAGCCGTGATCCTTCAGCTAGACACGTTGCATGATCCGCAAACATTGCCCCGCAATGTCAGCCGACTGTTGGACCTGTCAGATTCGATCATGAGGCGGGATGCTATTGTCGATGGACTTGTCGAGAGATCGGGAGCGCTTCTGGTCGCAGTCGTTCTGCCGACGCGCCCGCATGCGACTATGATCGCATACGACATTCCAGCAGCGCGCAGAAAAACCGAACATGGTCGACAACATGTAACGGCAGGGTTCAGAGCTAAGAGGATGTCGCGCAACGTTTTTATTCAAAGGCGGGCTGGCGCTTCGATAAAGATCGCACCTTTGGAGGTCGAGCGTCTTGATGCAGCTTGGGTGCACGGGCGAGATCAAATTACCGAATTGCCTATACTTCAGGATAAGACGATTACGCTGATTGGATGCGGTTCACTTGGGTCGGGTGTCGCGACACTTCTTGCGAAGGCGGGCGTTGGTAGGATGAATCTTGTCGATCCAGAGGTGCTTGCGAGCGAGAATGTCTCTCGACACGAACTGGGCATCACGGCTGTGGGATGCTGGAAGGCAGATGCGTTGGCTGAACGACTACGTTCGGAGTTCCCACATCTTTTCGAGGTAAGCTGCTATCACACGCGCTGGCAGAGTATTGCCGTCAAGCATCCGAGCGTATTGCGCGATGCAGACCTTCTTATGGTTGCGATTGGGTCATGGATGGACGAGGGCGCGCTTGAGGCGTGGCGTATCGAACAGGATCTCCCGCCTACGGCGGTTTATGGATGGCTGGAACCGCATGCCACTGCGGCCCATGCTGTTTCACTTACGCCGCAGGGGCCGTGTCTCGGTTGCGGATTAGATGAATTCGGGCAAAGTTTGCTGCACGTTTCCGACTGGCCTGACGGCAAGACCGCACGCGCACATCCCGCCTGTGGAGGCACCTTTCAGCCCTATGGAGCATCGCAATTGGCGTACGGTCACGGGTTGCTCGCAGACCTCTGCCTAGAACAACTAACGGGCGAGCCCGAGCATATCCATAGAATTTGGTCTGGTCCGAGCAGAACTCTTAAAAATGCAGGGGGCACTTGGTCAAGCGGATGGAAAGATTTTGCTGGCCCATCTCTAAGTCAAGGAGGAGAATTCGAGCACAGGTGGTCATCAAATCGACACTGTCGAATCTGTAAGGGTGAAAGATGATGGTCTGGGTCAACAAGCAGCTCGGCTTTCGCTTTTTGCTCGCTTCGAACGTCACCGACTATCTGTGCCGCAACCGGCAACTGAGGCGAAGGGATCTTGAGGCAGGCGGACCCTTATTTTCAGCCGCGCCGGGGCTCGTGTGTGAGGTCACCGAAGTGTCTGGTCCGTTCTCAAGGGACCGCAGATCCCGGCACGGCTATGTCCCGCACCGACCGTCAGTACAGGCAGACATCAATGAAAAACACGCCTCGGGCCTGCATTTCATTGGAAACTGGCACACTCACCCCTCGGCTCGGCCCGTGGCATCACATCCAGACACAAAATCCATGCTTAATCTGTTTAAGGAGTCTACGCACGATCTTAACGTATTCTTGATGGTTATAGTCGGAACAGAGAATGACCCCGCGCACTGGGAGCTATCGATAACATGGCTCGTTTGGTCGTAGCCTACTGTCACCAGAAATAGGTTCAGGGGTAGAACGCGGCTGAGGCCCCTGGAGTGATAGGTTTGGCTTTCTGGGGGCAAATGCTGCATGCACTGTATGAACCACCGTCCAGTGTGTTGGCAGATGATGTCAAACGTCCGCAAAAAGCGCCGAACGTGCCTGTCCTGTACTCAATAATTAGGCGATAGCTGGTCGCCTTTGTATGCGGCCCCGTATCTTGGTCCAATCCAATCCAATCCTTCGAACAGGGCTGCGAATTGTGAGCGAGTGATGGATATGGTGCCGTCACTGATCTTCGGCCAAACAAATCCAGCCCCTTCGATCCGCTTGTAAACAAGCACCAGCCCGGTCCCATCCCAAACCACGATCCTCAATCTATCGGCTCGCTTGGCGCGAAAAACGAAGATTCCGCCGAAAAACGGGTCGAGATCGAATTCCGATTGCACGATGGCGGCTAGCCCGTCCATACCCTTTCGGAAATCCACGGGTTTTGTTGCAATGTAGATTCTGAAGTTCCCCGCCGGTGAGATCATCTTTGACTTTGCATAATGACACAGACAATTGCTGGCACGAGGGTCGTAACGCCCGTCACGTCGTGGCTTCCATAGCCTGAACAAGCCGAACAAGATTTTCGATAGGATAATCTGGCGGAAGAATCAGGTTGGCTGCTACGCCTCGCAAATGAATACATTGGACATCGACCGATGGCGGCCCATCCTCAGTCCACGGCTGTTCCGCAGGCTTGTTTCCAACCAAAACCTGCGCGAAGGTCTTGCTTGGCCGAACAATTTTGTTGGCAGACCTGCTCTTGGCCTGCCACTTATAGATGAGGGACTTTTTGATTCGGCTTTCTTCTGCGATCTGGCTGACAGTCAGTTCGTCGGTTTCCAACTTTTCAATGACATACTTTTTGAAGCCGGGTGGCCATCGGCTGCGTCCGGTCTGAGTTACTGGAATGGTAAAGTCAAAGGCTTGGCAAGGTGGGTTGCTGTTGTCGATCATTCTGCCCTCATGGTTTGAGGCAGGTTATCATGACTGAAAGACTGCCTTCAGTGGGCAAATAGGGGGTGATTTGCACCGCTTACTTTCCATGGGGGCGACGCATTGCTCCGGCTAGGATCATGCCCAATGCAAACGCACCAGCCAGACCAATAGCCGGACCGGCCGGCGACTGGATGGTACGGTTCAGCGTTTCATGAGCCTCTCTGACAGCGTCTGATGCCTGTTCCATCGCACGGGCAGCCGTTTCGGCGGTACTTGATGTCATTTCAGCGGCATCATCAGCCAGATTACGAACCCGATCATTTGCAGAACCAAAAAGAGATGAGACCCGATCCTGGGCATTGCCCATTGCCGATTCTGCACGATTTTTCACCTTGTCCATGGCTGCATCGGCAGCCAGATTCAACCGTGTTCCGACTTCGCGCCGCAGGTCATCAGTCGTTGGAACAGGATGACGTGGTGAAGTGCCCATCAACCAGACGATCAGTCCGGCAAGGGTAAAAATTCCGCCAATGATCAGTGATGCGAATATCGGTCCCAGTTCAAGATACCATGCAATCCAGTTCCATATGGCGGCAATCAGGAACCCTGTCCCTATCATCATGGTAATGGCCCCGCCTGCCTTCAGTGCAGCCCGGCGAGCCTTGTCACCAAGCGCAAGTTGCATCTGGTTCACATAATCATACATGATATCAGCGCCGTGCAACCAGTAACCCGATCAGGAACCCGACACCAACGGCGATGCCAAGTGACTGAGCAGGCTTGCGGCGAACCGTTTCGGAAAGTTCTGCATAATACTCTTCAGCCTGAGTAGCCAGTTCTCCTGCTCCATACTGACTTTTACGATAAAGACGACGGGCCTCATCACGTGATATCCCGGCATATTCCCGGCCAAGATCACGAGCCTTCTGTCCAGCATCCTGCACTTTTTCTGCAGCTTCTCTGGTTGCGGTTTTCAGTTTCTTTTGGGGATGATCATTTTCTGTCATGGCAGCCTCCTTTACGTGGCAGGACCATTGAACACATAAAATGCAGTCATTGCCTATACCGTTTACCCAGACTGCAGGTATAAAGGGCGCAACGTCATGATCACGTTATGGAAATGGGCCAAGCTTGGGGATGGTACCGCCTCCCCGGCTTGAACGGGGGACCTCTGGATCCACAATCCAGCGCTCTAACCAACTGAGCTAAGGCGGCGCAGTTCGCGTCGTTTAGCGCTGTGAGCCGCAGGATGCAAGGCCGGACTTGCCGCAAAATCATAACCGGGCTAGGACAAAGAAAAGGAAAGCATCATGGGCATCAATAATCAAAGCGACATTGCCGCCAACCTGCAAATCGGACCCACTGATCAGGGCATGGTCCGTATTTATGTCGAGGGGGAGGGAATCGATTTACCCTTGGACTTCGACCCTGATGAAGCAAACGAAATTGCCGAAGAATTACTGGCTGCGGTTGAAGTTGCACGAGGAACTACCACACCGAAAACGGGTAAGCCCAGGCGATAGGATCCGTGTGGAACCGTCAGGGTATTGAACTTGTTTAAAAAATTCTGTTTCTGTACTTTCATGCGGTCTTTTCTCGGATGTTGATGCAGGAACCTCTGATAGCAATGTGAACATTCACCCGGTTATTTGCAGCTTATAGAATGTCGCATTGCTGATCCCATGCTCGCAGTAAAACCCGGGGCCACTGACGAACCACCCTTGATCTGGCTCTGAAAAACCTTGCCATTTCATCAGACTTTCCTTGTCGATCCGGTTGAGAAAACTCCACGTCCATATCCCCCTGAACCATGGGAAGGGTTACCCTTCCAGAACATAGCCGAACCCCCGGATGTTACGGATCAGGCGTTCTTCGAAGGGGCCATCAACCTTGCGCCGCAAATAGGCGATGTAGACCTCGACGATATTTGTGTTTGGGTCAAAATTCTTGCCCCAAACCCCCGACAGAATATCCATCCGGCTTTGTACCTTGCCCGCGTTCTGGGCAAGAAACCGTAACAGTGCAAATTCTGTCGGTGTCAGATCGACATTGGATCCGTCGCGGGTAACAGTCTTATGCATCAGGTCCAGTTCCAGCGGACCACAATGCAGACGGGCGCTCTGTTCAAGCCGGTTACCGCGCCGCAGCAATGTCTCTATCCTGACCAGAAGTTCCTCGAATGCAAAGGGCTTGGTCATGTAGTCGTCGGCCCCTGCCCGCAACCCGACCAGCTTGTCATCCAGGGAATCCTTGGCTGTCAGCATCAGAATCAGCACACCAGCACGATCTTCCCGCAGTGCTGCACAAAGTGCCGCCCCTTCAGCATCAGGCAGCATCCGGTCGAGAACCACCAGAGGATACTCCTTCTCTGACAAGGCATTCCACATGGCTTCGGCACAATCGGCATGATAAACACGGTAACCTTCCGCCGACAGCCCCCGTATGACGAAATCTGCGATTTCCCTGTCATCCTCAACGATCAGAATATCAATCATGCCAGTTCCTCCGCGTCGTGATCAAGAATTAGCGGTAATATAATTGTTACCCTGGCCCCCCGACTGCCATCATCTGGTTTTCCGATCTCGATCCGGCCGCGATGCCGGGTGATGATCCAGTTCGCAATAGGCAGACCCAGCCCGCTTCCCTTGCGATCAGCGGTGCGATTATTGCGACCACGATAGAACCGGTCAAAAATATGGGGAATGTCATCCTCATGAAAACCGGCACCCATATCCGAAATTGACAACAATGCCTCGTTTCCTGTGATGGATAATTTAATGGTTACTATACTTTCGGGAGGAGCATGACCGATCGCATTATCGAGAAGGATCATTGCTGCCTGATGCAAGCGGGCAGGATCGGCTTCAACGATGACCGGATCCGGTGGCTGATGCAGTGCTATCCGGATACCATCGGAGGCACGCAGGGAACTGGCATCCATCGTTACTTCAGCCAGTATTTCCTGCAACATTACTCGGCGCGGAATGACCTGAATGGCACCTGCTTCCGACCGGGCCAGAAACAACAGGTCATCAACCAGCTGACTCATCTGACCTGCCTTGCGCACCATTGCCTGCATCGCGGCACGCAAGATTTCGGCAGAGGTATCGGCTCCGCGCAAAGCAACCTCTGCCTGACCACGGATTACTGTCAGCGGTGTCCGCAATTCATGACTGATATCAGCCAGAAACTTTGTCCGGCTGGAATCAAGTTCACGCAGACGGGCATTGGCAATCTCCAGTTCCTCACTGCGCAGGCTCAGGCTTTCGGTGCGTTCAGCCACCTGTTCTGCCAGTGAATCGCGTGCAGCACGCAGGCTGTCTTGCTGTTCACCAATCCGCTGTGTCATTTCCTTGAAGCGTTCCGCCAGATCACCCATCTCATCCCGCCGCCGGGTATCCAATGCCATTGCGGTTCGCCCTTCTGCCAAACTATCGGCTGCATCAGCCAATGCCATCAGCGGGCGGGAAACCTGCCGATCCAGAAGTAAGGCCGTCCCCACGGCCACCACTGCCCCGATCAGGACAATCGAAATCGCCAGAAAGCGCTGCCTTTCAGTCAGGATATCCCAGGCTGTGATTTCAACGGCCACACTGCGCGCATTATCATCCAGGGCCTCATCAATCAGATGCGCTATCCGGGTATCCAGCTGATCCTCAACCCGTTTTGCATAAAGGATCATGGCATCTTCACGCCGACCCTCAGCCAAAAGATTGTAAATCCGGCTGCCTGTGGAGGTGAGTGCCGCGACCTCCTCTTTCAGTTCCCGTATCCATGCGAGCAGGCCAAGAACTTCTTCCTGCTCTTCAAGCGGAGTTTTCAGACGTTCGGCATCAAAGACAGCTTCAAGATGATTGATCTTCTTCACGAGGTTTTCCCGTGCTTCCACGACCTCGCGCCTGCCTTCCAGGCCAACGGTAAACAATTCGGCTATCTGTTCGGACATACGATTTGCATCCGAGTTAAGTTCATTGATCGCCTGAAGGTTCTCATAGCTTGTTTCAAGCGACCGGCGGCTGACATCAGTTGCATGCAGCCCCAGCAGAATCAGGCCGCAAATAAGGGCCACTACCAGTGCAACCAATCCATGACTAAGCAATAGTTTCGTTCTGATTTTCATTATCCAACCCAGTTCAAACCGAAAATCTGCCTTCAGAATAGACAAGGTTTCGGCAAGAATCAGCTTGGCCGGGGCCATTCTCGTAATCTTCTAATGAAGGTGAGGCCGGGCTCGTAGAGTTCTAATTTGAATTTAACTGGCCCGCGCTTTTTCTTCCAGCCAACGACAGGGCGCACCGGTCAGATGCACATCTGGTTCTGGAAATTGGAGAGTATCATGCAAGTCATTTCGAACCTGCAACAGGAAAATCCGGCTCAACCTCATGGACATGTGGCACGACCACGGATCGCACTTTATTCTCACGATACCATTGGGTTTGGCCACCTTCGCCGCAACCTGTTGCTGGCAACTACATTGAAGAGGATCGCACCTTCCCCCGATATCCTGATGATTGCCGGGATGCGGGAAGCCGGGGCCTTCAGCCTGCCGGAAGGCATCGACATGCTGACCCTGCCTGCCTATGGCAAGAACCCGGATGGCAGCTATCAATCGCGTCATCTTGGCCTATCATTGCGTGAAATTGCACAACTGCGTGCAGCCACGATCCGGGCTGCACTTGGCGTTTTTGACCCTGATCTGCTGATTGTCGACAATGTCCCGCGCGGTGCGCAGAATGAACTCGACCAGACGCTGTCCGCACTGAATGTAAATGGGCATACCCGGATTGTGCTTGGCCTGCGCGACATTATCGACACCCCCGAGAAGGTCCGTGCCCAGTGGCTGCGCCAGCGTAACCAGAGTGCCCTTCTCCGCTGGTTTGATGAGATCTGGATTTACGGCGATCAGGATTTCTTTGATCTGCCGCGTGAATACGGCTTTGGCCCCACATTTGAAGACCGCAGCCATTTCATGGGTTATCTGGATCAGCGCCAGAGGCTTACCCTATCGGGTCAGGCCCGACACCCCCCCTTGCCTGTCGGCATTCCCGAAGGTCCCTTTACCCTGTGTACCGTTGGCGGAGGCAAGGACGGTGCTGCATTATGCCATGCCTTTGCGCAGACCCGGCTGCCGGAAGGCCATCATGGCATCCTGCTGACGGGTTCCCAGATGCCGGCCCTGGAACAGGAAGCCATCGCCCGTCATTGCGCCATGCGTTCCGATATGACCGTGCTGCGTTTCATACCCGAGCCCCTGCCCCTGATGGAACGTGCGGAGCGCATTATTACAATGGGTGGTTACAATACCGTTTGCGAAGCCCTTTCGCTGGGTAAGCGCCCGCTGATCATACCACGCACCCTGCCCCGTCGTGAACAGATCATCCGTGCCGAACGGTTGGCCCGCAAAGGGGCCATTGACATGCTTTCACCAAAAGACCTGAGCCCGGCCGCCCTTTCCCGGTGGCTGACTGATGCCTCCCGGCAGCCGGATACGGAACATCAGTTGGATCTTGGTGGTCTCGATCGCGTACGCAACCGCGCCGCAGCTCTCATCAGGTACCCCCGTCTTTCATTGACTGCCATTGCCTGACCGCAGCATCCCATAGTTACAGAAAGTCATATGATGTCCTCTGTTCTTTCCATCCTGACCTCCCCCATTGCAGAACCGTTGGCAACCGGAACGATCGGTTACGTCGTCAAACGCTATCCACGCTTTTCGGAAACCTTCGTGGTCAATGAAATCCTCGCACATGAAGAGGCCGGGCGGCAGCTTGCCATCTTTGCGCTGCGTCCGGTTGCAGAAACCCATTTCCAGAATATCATCTCTCAGGTTCGGGCACCAGTCACATACCTGCCCCAGCCTCATCGTCGTCAGAACGGGCTCTGGGCTGCACAGAAGGCACTTGCCGAACTGGATCCCGAAGCCCTGGAAAAAATGATACGCTTTGCCGAAGCCAGTGAAGGTGACATGGCTCAGGCAATCCATCTTGCCCTTGCCTGCCGCAAGCAGGGGATTACGCATCTGCATGCTCATTTTGGCACACTGGCAGCCACTGTGACCCGGATCGCCGCAGCACTTGCCGATATTCCCTGGTCGGTCACATTGCATGCCAAGGATATCTATTGCGATTATGCAGAAAACCATTACCTGCCGCTGAAGCTGCACGATGCTGATGCCGTGGTAACCGTATCGGAATATAACCGCGATCATCTGATCAGAAAGCAGAGTGCCGATCCCGCCAGGCTGTACCGTCTTTATAACGGGATTGACCTTGAGCGTTTCACATGGTCCGCCCCGAATGCCAGTGCAAAGGAGATCCTTGCCGTTGGCCGGCTGGTTGAAAAGAAGGGTTTCCATATTCTGATCGAAGCCCTGCGCCTGCTGCATGCAGAAGGCCATGATATCCGCGCCCGGATCATCGGATCAGGCGAGATGCAGGCTGAACTTGTCGAACAGATCGCCGGATCCGGCCTGTCAGGCCATATCATCCTGGATGGTCCCCGCCCGCAAAGCAAAATCGTTGAGGCCATGCGGCATGCGGCATTCCTTGCCTGTCCCTGTATCGTCGGAACCGATGGAAATCGTGATGGCATGCCCACCGTCCTGCTGGAGGCCATGGCCCTGGGCTGTCCGGTTGTGGCCACCCCCGTGACCGGCATTCCGGAACTGGTCGATAAAGACAGTACCGGACTTCTGGCAACCGAAGGCGACCCACGTGATCTGGCCGACCAGATGCTACGTCTTCTCAACAATCCTGATCTGCGCAATGCATTATCCCATGCTGCGATAACCCGTATTCGTCATGATTTTGACCTGCGTGCAAATGCGACGCGTCTGCGTGAACTGATCGACAGCTGTGCACCAAGGCCGGCCACTCATACCACCGGGGCATCGTCCTCCACTTCGGATATGCAGGAGGCTGTATGATGCGGATCGCATATGTTTCCCTTGATCCGGGTATTCCCGTCTGGGGCTCCAAAGGAGCATCCGTCCATATCCAGTCAATGATCCGCGCTTTTATGGGTCTTGGAGCAAAGGTCACGGTTTTTACCCCTCGTCCCGAAGGCGCCCGCCCTCCGGGCTTTGAGAATGTGCAGGTTGTGACCACCCCCCTGCCTGACAGCCTTGATGCGCAAGAACGGGCCCTGGCGCAAATCGAACTTGACCGTCGCATACCGGCTCTGATTGCCGGGGCAGGCCCATATGACATGATCTATGAGCGTCATGCGCTTTTCTCTTGCAATGCGATGGAGACAGCCAGAAATTCCGGCATTGCCGGCGTGCTTGAGGTCAATGCACCGCTCATTGACGAACAAACCCGCCACCGGATCCTGCCCTTGCCCGATGAAGCCCGTAAAAGTACCGATCACGCCATGATGGCCGCACGTCTGGTCTCCGTCGTCAGCCCGGCGGTCGGTGACTATGTTCGTGCCCATGGTGCGTGGCAGGTCCTTCAGATGCCCAATGCTATTGATCCGCTGGACCTGCCAGTTTCCTGCGAGGATCGTGACGGTTTTACCGTCGGCTTTGTCGGCAGCATGAAGCCATGGCACGATCTGGATGTATTGATTTCTGCAATGGAACTTTTGGATTCTGCATTGCGTACCCGGTTGCTGATTGTGGGGGATGGGCCGGAACGTGCGCGGCTGGCCCCGCGACTTGATGCACTCCAGGCAGAAGTCACGGGCCTGCTGCCGCATCATGAAGTCCCCGCCCGGTTGATAAGTATGGATGTCGGAATTGCACCATATTCAGCCCGGCAGGATTTCTATTTCTCACCACTGAAAATCTATGAATACATGGCGGCGGGACTGCCGGTTATTGCCAGTGCCGTAGGTAACCTGCCTGAGGTTGTCACCCATGACCGGACCGGCCTCATCGTGCCACCCGACAATCCTCAGGCCCTGGCCAATGCCATAACACAACTGGCCCGTGACCGCGCATATGGCATCCGTCTTGGTTCAGCCGGAAGGAAGCATGTCGAAGCCAAGCATACCTGGCATGAAAATGCCAGGCATATCCTGCGCCTTTCCGGCCTGCTGAAGGAGGATGCGACATGAATATCCTCCGACAACGTGTCCGTGGTTCACGCCCCGAGGGCATGGCACAGGCCCTGCCGGCCTTCCTGCATATGCTGTACCGGTTCCGTCCCTATCTGACAGGATCCCGGCTTGCCTTGTCCGGTGGTTTCATTGCCCTGCTTGGTGCAACTGCCATGCGGCTTCTGGAGCCCTGGCCACTGAAGTTTGTCATTGATCGGATTGTGCGCCCATCGGCCACGGATACAACAAGTGGCGATGTATCGGATCCCTTTTCCGGACTGCTCAACGCCGATCCGGCGACACTTGTTGCGATCTGCGCAATTTCCCTGGCTCTGGTTATCGGGTTCAGGGCATTGCTGCAATTTCTGGCAACTACGCTGTTCTCCCAGACAGGAAGCAAGGCTCTGACCGGCTTGCGGCATGACTTGTTTGCACATCTGCAGAAGCTACCTCCAGAGTTTCATGACAGGATCCGCCCCGGAGACCTGACCCTGCGTCTGGTGGGCGATATCGGTATGCTCAAGGATACGGCAACCACGGCTGTGATGCCACTTGCCGCCAACATGCTGGTTCTGGGTGGCATGGTTGCTGTTATGTGCTGGCTGGACTGGCGGTTAGCACTTCTGGTTTTGCTGCCGCTGCCTGTCCTGTTGCTGATGACCACGCGCATTGGCAACCGGATTCGTAACGCCTCCCGCGTGCAGCGCAAGCGCGAGTCCGGACTGGCCGACAGCGCGGCAGAAATGCTGGGGGCGATCCGTTCCGTTCAGGCCCTTCAGTTGGAGGAGGCCACCGGTCGGATATTCCGGAAAGCCAATAGCAAGAGCCAGGATGACAGTGTGCGCAGCGGCCGTCTGGGTGCCCTGATGGAGCGCAGCGTTGATATCATGGTCGGTCTGGCCACAGCAGCGGTATTATGGTTCGGCACTCAGGCGGTGCTTTCCGGACGGTTGAGCCCGGGAGATCTGCTGGTCTTTCTGACTTACCTGAAGAATACCTTCCGCCCCCTGCGTGACTATGCAAAATATTCCAGCCGGCTGGCCAAGGCGTCGGCTGCGGCCGAGCGTGTTTTCGAACTTCTGGATACTGAACCATCCATTCAGGATGCCCCCGACGCCCGCCCTGCCCCCGGATTGCGGGGACAGATCAGCTTTGAAAATGTCGGCTTCCACTATCCGGATGGCCGTCAGGTCTTTGACGGGCTGAACCTGAACGTTCCGGAAGGTCAGTCAATAGCTCTGACCGGACCATCCGGGATCGGCAAGTCGACATTGTTCTGGCTGCTGCTACGGATGCGCTTACCACAGACAGGCCGGATACTGATTGACGGACAGGATATTGCAGGACTCAAACTGGCCGATATACGCCGCCAGATTGCTTTTCTTCCTCAGGAACCGGTTCTCTTTGCCGGCACGATCGCCGAAAATATCACCCTTGGCGCAGGTCGTGAGGTCAGCGAAGACGAAATGCATGACGCTGTACGTATGGCCGGTGCCGAAGGATTCATCTCTGTCCTTCCCGAAGGGTTCAATGCACCGGTCAATGAGCGTGGCACAAACTTTTCGGCTGGACAACGACAGCGTCTGGCACTGGCACGTGCGGCCCTGAGGGATGCTCCGATCCTGCTGCTGGATGAACCCACGGTCGGGCTTGATCCGGCAAGTGACGCCAGGATGCAGCAGGCCATCCTGCGGCTCGCATCACGACGGACACTGATCCTGATCACCCATGACATGCAACTGGCTGAAATGATGGACCAGTGCCTGTGGATCGGGGACGGACAGGTTCGCCGTGACATGTGCGGCTTCACGGCACCTGCTACTAACGGTATTCCACATCATAGCACAGACGGTATGGCCCGATACATGACCACTGACAGCCAGAAAGAGGTTCCCCATGCTGTCCATGGCTGACAACTACCTGTGCCAGAGCGATCCCGGATTGCCGGGCCTGCGTCTTGTGCTGGATACAGCTGCCGTGAGCGAATTTCTGGGTGGCAACGTCACAATCGAATACCTGCGTTATAAACGCGGCATAAATTGCATTACCGCTTGCCGGCGTGCTGATGATGGACAGTGGTTTACTCTGCGGGCTGTGACATCTGACCGGTTCGGGGTATATCTTGAACGGCCCAAATGGCAGGAACATGCGATCTGGCACCATGCACTTTATATCGTGGCGCTGCCTGCCGGGCGGGACAGAGACATTCCGGCAGCCCGCCATCTGCGTAATGCCGATCAGTCCGGCCTGTTGCGCTTTAAGCCGGGACGTCGTTTCGTCCTGTGTGAAGGCGATACGCTCTTGCGGGCAACTACACCGGATCGCTTTACTCAGACACTTGCCGGCGCATGTTTCGGAGCAACCGCTTCCGGCCCGGTCGTGCTGGAAAGCAATCCGGAGAATGCGACTTTTCGGACCCGTTACCTGCCCGGAATCCCGGCCGATCACATGGCGTCTCCGGCGCTTTACCGATATATCGGTGCCCGATTGGCCGAATTCCATTGTCAGCCTGCGGCTGGGCTGACACAGCCGGATCCGGCAAGGCTCATTACACAGGGCGCACGTGCCTTGCGTGATCTGTCCATGATCCTGCCTGACGAGAAAATGCGATGTGATACGCTTGCTGCACGGCTAGAAGCGCATCTTGCCGCCTTCCGTCCGGACATGGCCCCCTGCCACGGCGATTTCAGCGCGGATCAGGTTATCGTCAGCCCGGCAGATGACCTTCATATTATCGACTGGGATCATGCTCATCATGGCGACAGGTTACGTGATGTGGCAAGCTTCATGGCGCAGGTTGATCTGGACGGCGGTGCCGATGCCTCCGAACTTGGAAAAGCATTCCTGCAAGGATATGGCATATCTGAAGAGGAAATCCGCATCCGGCGAGCAGATGCACTGGCTGCCCGTATCGCTGAACCCTTCCGCAAACGTAATACGAAGAATTATGACCCGAACTGGCCGCAAGCCTGTATCAGCATTCTCGATCAGATCGAAGTGCTTCTGAAACCGCTTGGTATTCCGGCACTGGAGCATGCCCGAAACACGAACCGTATCGGGGCCCGTCTGGGCCAGAACCTACGCAGTGCGACATGTCTGCGCCTGAAACCGGGTCGGCATGCGGTTCTACGTTATGACGGCCCCGGATTTACTGCCTTCGGCAAGTTGCGGTTCGGCCGCCCCGACCTTCAGACACCGGCAATCCATCGTGCCTTGCGCAATGCCGGTCTGGATGGGAGGGACAGCGTCCACGTGCCAGCAGTTCTGGACATTCATGATGGCACCGCACTTTGGTTACAGGAAGCTGCATCCGGAACCGAACTGACCAGCCTTCTGAAACATGATCCCGTACATCCGGCAATATATGCTGCTGGTGAGGCATTGGCGCGGCTACACCATTGCAACATTGACACCAATCGCAACTGGACCCCTGTGCAGGAAGCTGGCGTTATGCAGTGCGCATTGGACAAAGCAGGCCGGAATACCCCCTGTGACCTGCCCCGGATCACCCGCCTTTATCAGGTTTTGCAGGCGGATCTGGAATTGCTCGCCACTCCGGGTCCACCTGTTCTGCTGCATCGCGATTTCTATCCCGACCAGTTGATCTGGTCCGGAAGCGGTATCTGGATTCTTGACCTTGATCTGGCGGCCATGGGCGATGCCATTGTCGATATTGGGAATTTCCTTGCTCACCTGGACGAGTTGGCATTGCGCCGTTTCGGTCAACTCTCATCCATGGAAAAAGCTGCGGCACAGTTCCTGGAAGGCTACCGGGCAAAGGCCCCCCTGCCCGATATGACGCGCATTGCCGCCGCCCGGCGTATTTCACTGGCCCGCCATATCCATATCTGCCGCCGATTTCCGGACCGGGCCCATGAAGCACCGCTAATCATGGATGCAATCCTCAGAGCACCGGTTCCGGTCTGAGGAAACTTCAAACAGGAAGGATTCACCGGACAAGACCGGCTATTCAACCCCATAGATACGGGCAACATCCTTCAGCATCATATCGGCTGCCAGAATACCGCCGGCGGTATTCCATATCCCGTCATCAACCTCATACACCCTGCCTTCCCTGACCGCAGACAATGACTGCCACAAAGGATCGGCCAGGACCTGGTCACGTAACGCATCACCTTCGCCATTTCCGGTTTCGTAGGTAAAGAAGAAAATCCGGTCTCCATCCATGTCCGGAATGCTTTCAGGACCGGTACGTATTACGAAATTGTCCACATTCTGGTTGTCCGGTCGCTGAAAGCCCAGATCACGCAGGATAACCCCAGAAAAGCTGTCCAGCTGATAGATTCGGATTTGACCGGGGACAAAGCGGATAACCGAAACCTTCTCATGACGTGCGTCACCCAGATTCTTACTCAGTTCTTCAACACGGGATTCATAACCGGCAATCACCTTTTCACCTTCTTTGCCCCGCCCGAGAGCATCTGCATAAAGGCGGAAGTTTTCCTTCCAGTCCCCCCGCAATTTTCCGGACAGGACCGTCGGGGCAACTGCGGAAAGTTGGGGATAGATTTCCTCATGCCGTTGCTTGTTGCCCAAAATCAGGTCCGGTTCCAACGCTGCAACAAGCTCAAGGTTCACACCGCTTTCCTTGCCAACCGGTTCAGCCTCCGACATCTGATCGGCGATATGATCCCACCACGGATCACCAACCCAGGAATTTACCGCCCCTACCGGGATCACTCCAAGGGCAAGCACGGCTTCGGTCCCCTCATTTGTCAGAACGACCACACGAACCGGATTATCGGGAACCCTGGTTACTCCCATGGCATGGGTGATCTCGCGGGCGGAAACGGAACCCGCCATGAAGAAAACACCAGTCAGGGCCACAAGGACAGTCACACGGATGATAGTGACAAGGTACAATGATAATTTCACGAAATATCCTTCCTCGGTTTCAGGTCACAGACGGCAGGAAAACTTCTGTATGGGCAGGCCCGTACACCGGCAGCGCTTGTCGTCCGTCAACAGTCCGGATATTACATGATAAAACTACTCAGGTATGTCAATTGGAGTTCCCTTGGTATGTTTGTTACCCGAACCCACCTTCTGCTGATTCTCGGCCTGGTGCTGGCAATGCTTGCAAGCCTCCACATCGGTCTCAGGGTTTACGGTCCGCAAACAGTCTGGGCCGGGCTGAACGGTGGCACGGGTATAGATGAGCTGATTATTACCACATTGCGTCTGCCCCGTACCCTGATCGGGGCAACCTGTGGCGGGGCACTTGGCCTGTCTGGCCTTCTGATGCAAGCGGCAACACGCAATCCCTTGGCGGAACCCGGCCTTCTCGGCGTCGATTCCGGCGCAGCCTTGGCAGCCATGACGGCTTTTTCCATTTCTGGAACTGTCGGACTGATCACCCTTTCCGTTGTTGCAATGACAGGAGCAGCCCTGGCAGTCTTTCTGGTCTTTGGTCTGGCCATGCTGGGTGATACGCACTTTGATCCGGCATCGGTCCTGTTGGCGGGGGTTACATTAGCGGCCATGTGCTCGGCCCTGACACAGGTGATCCTCATCAGCAATGAAAGAGCGCTGGAAGCCATGCTCTTCTGGCTTGCCGGTAGTTTTGCCGACCGGGAGATCATATTGTTACGGGTAGGCATCCCCATACTGATAGCAGGCGTATTATGCGCTCTGTTTCTGGCCTCCTCGCTTGATGCTCTCAGAACTGATGACAACAGCGCTGCAGCGCTTGGGGTCCGGGTCCTGCGCACCCGGATTTCGGCCCTGGGGCTGGCAGCTATTCTGGCTGGCACATCGGTCGCCCTAGCCGGCCCCATCATGTTTATCGGTCTGGTTGCACCACATATGGCACGCCGCATCGGTCATGCAGACAATCATGCCAGACTGGTTCTGACCTGTGTCTTCATTGGTGCCCTGATTGCCGTATTGGCAGATATTCTGTCCCGCATTATCGTTGCCCCTGGTGAAGCACCGGTTGGCACCGTCCTGGCCCTGATTGGCGTTCCGGCACTGATCATGTTGCTGCGCCGCAGTTCAAAGGCCACCACATGACCCCGGCACTGTCCCCTATTCAGACCAGAAGGACCAGTATTCCGGTTCTGCTGCTTCTGGTGCTGATCCTGACCGGACTGACCATTCTTGGTGCAGGCATCGGATCAAGCTTCATTCCGCCAGAACAGGTTATCAATGCCATATTTGGTGCAGGAAACCGCACGGATGACATCATCCTCTGGACATTGCGCCTGCCAAGAGTAGCACTGGCTCTTGCCAGCGGTGCGGCACTGGCCCTTGCCGGAGCCATCCTGCAACGCGTCATCAGGAACCCCCTGGCCGCTCCTTCGATACTGGGAATAACAGATGGGGCTGCCACAGGTGTGGTCGCTTTCCTGTGGGTATTTTCAGATGCCAATAACAACCTGATCATCTCAGTTCATTGGCAGCCACTGGCAGCTATTATCGGTGCCATCGTTTTTACCCTGGTTACCGGAATACTGGTCTTTGCCGACCCCAGGTCCGGCCCGCTGAGCCTGATCCTCTATGGCATCGCCATGGCAGCACTGGCAAAGGCAATCATGACCCTGTTGATCATCCTTGGTCCGATCTACCGGGCAAGTCAGGCAATGACCTGGCTGACAGGATCGGTCGGTGCCGCACATTGGAGCGATGTTGCAATCCTTTCCACCCTGCTTGCTGCCACGATACCGCTTCTTATCCTTGCGGCACGTCCGTTAACGCAGATGCAACTGGACAATGACAGCGCACGGGCAACCGGACTGACCCTTGGCCGCGCACAAGTTGCACTGATTTTGCTTGCCGTGATTCTGACCTCGGCTGCTGTGGCCTTTGTCGGAGCCATCGGCTTTGTCGGCCTTATCGCCCCGCATATGGCGCGGGAACTGGCCGGGCAAGGCCGTGCTGCCTATCTGCCAGCTACCGCACTGATCGGAGCATGTCTGGTTTTGGGGGCCGATATTCTTGCCCGGATCCTGATTACGCCACTGGAACTCCCCACAGGTGCAATTACCGCACTGATCGGCGCACCACTTTTCCTGACCCTTCTCATTCGCCGGAGATCCGTCCTTGCATGAACCTTTGTTCCAGATCACCACGGCCTCTGCCGGATATGGGAAATCCCTGATCTTTCATGATCTGAACCTGACCATTCCGAAAGGTTGCATAACAGCCCTTTGCGGTCCAAACGGCAGTGGAAAATCCACCGTGCTACGCAGTATGAGACGTTTGTTGCCCCTGTCTGCGGGTCAGGCCGCGCTGAACGGCCGGGCACTCGGGGAATGGCGGGAAAAGGATCTGGCACGGGCACTGGCCATGCTGGCCCAATCCCCTGATGCTCCTGCCGAAATGAACGTACATGATCTGGTCATGCTGGGCCGTTTTGCCCATCGTCATTCGCTGGCAGGATCTTCAAAGACCGACCAGACAGCCTGTCAGCAAGCCCTTGCGGCGACCGGTATGACTGGACTTGCCATGACACCGATCGGGGCCCTGTCAGGGGGACAGAAGCAACGCGCCTGGATTGCCATGGTCCTAGCCCAGGAAGCCCCGGCAATCCTGCTGGATGAGCCGACAAACCACCTGGATATTTCCCATACTCTGGATGTGCTGGAACTGGTCTGTGACCTTAACCGTGAAGGCAGGCGCAGCTTTGTCGTGGTGCTTCATGACCTGAACCTCGTAGCCCGTTTTGCGGATCATGTTGTCTTGTTCAATCATGGCCAGATTGCTGCCGAAGGTCCGGTCAGAGAGGTTCTGACCGAAAGTATCATATCGGAAACATTCGGGATTGATTGCCGGATTCTCTGGCCGGAGGGGCTGGGCTACCCGGTCATCGTACCGCTGTCTGTCCGCCATACCCGGCATCTGAGCGCTGCCGAATGATGACCTGACCCAGATTCAGAATCCAGCAACACCTTCATCAATCAGCGTATGCAATCGTGCGATCTGTCGATCCAACAGGTCTCTGTCACCCCGGGATTCGACATTGAGACGCAAAAGCGGTTCCGTGTTCGATGCACGCAGGTTAAAGCGCCAGTCACCCATATCCAGCGACAAGCCATCCGTATCGTCCCTACCAACCGCATCATCGGCGAAGGCCGCTTCAATTCGGGCATGGGCTGCATCGGGATCGGCAAGAATAAAGTTGATCTCACCAGAAGACGGAAATGCGGTACGGCGTTCCGCAACCAGAGCTGAAAGTGTCTGACCAGACCGTCCCATCAGCTCAGCAATCAGAAGCCATGGGATCATTCCGCTGTCACAGCAGACAAAGTCACGGAAATAATGATGTGCGGACATCTCTCCACCATAAACGGCATTATGCTCCCGCAGGGCTGCTTTGATGAAGGCATGGCCGGTCCGGGACTGGATGGCCCGCCCGCCAGCCTTGATGACGATATCCTGCGTATTCCAGATCACACGGGGATCATGGACAATACATGCGCCGGGCTCACGTGCCAGAAAAGCCGCGGCAAGAAGCCCGACAATATATTCGCCATCAACGAAGGCACCCGTTTCATCGAAGAAGAAACAGCGATCAAAATCCCCGTCAAATGCAATTCCCAGATCGGCCCCGGCCTTACGCACGGCATTGGCCGTTACCGGCTGGTTTTCGGGCAGAAGTGGGTTTGGGATGCCATTCGGGAAATTACCATCCGGATGATGATGCAGCCGGATGAAATCAAACGGGACACCCTTTCCCGCCAGCTCCGCAGCAACTGCATCAAAGGTCGGACCTGCCGCACCATTACCAGAATTGACCACGACCTTCAGCGGCCGCAATGCATCCATTTCAGTAAAGGAGATGACACGTTCCACATAGGCCGCACGTGCCTCGGCCCCGACATGTCGCGACATGCCTCCTGGTCGGGCCGGACCAAAATCATCCGATTCGGCCAATGTCCGGATTGCGGCAAGACCATTTGCTGTATCCAGCGGGGCCGATCCCGTGCGCACCATTTTCATGCCATTGTAATTCATCGGATTATGCGAGGCGGTTACCTCGATCCCGCCATCGGCACCGAAATGGGTGGTGGCGAAATACATTTCTTCGGTTCCGGCAAGACCAAGATCAAGAACCTCGGTACCTTCATCCACGAGAGCACGGATAACGGCCTCTGCCAGTTCTTCACTTGAAGCACGGATATCGCGACCGATGACTACCTTCCGCGCGGTGAGAGCCCGTGCAAAGCCGCGCCCCACACGATAGGCGATCCCCACATCCAGATCCACGCCCAGTTTGCCGCGAATATCATAAGCCTTGAAGCAGGTCAGTGGAACAGACATCAGCCCCTGGCCCCCTGCCCGCGTGCATAGACATCATCATAACGGATGATGTCATCCTCCCCGAGATAGCTTCCGGTCTGAACCTCAATCAGGACCATGGGCAGCTTGCCTGGGTTTTCCATCCGGTGCACCGCACCCAGCGGAATGTAGACCGACTGATTTTCACTGACCAGCTGTACTTCGTCATTCACCGTAACCCTGGCTGTACCCTCAACTACGATCCAGTGTTCAGCACGATGATGATGGCTTTGCAGGCTCAGTGTGGCCCCCGAATTGACGACAATACGCTTGACCTGAAAACGGGACCCCAGAACCAGCGTTTCATACCAACCCCATGGACGGTAATCGCGTGGCAGTGTCTCTGCCTGAGGCGCCTCCTTTTTCTTTAGCAGTTCAACTGCCTTCCTGACATCCTGCGCACGATCCTTCGGCGCGACCAGAACTGCATCCGGCATGGCGACAGCAATGATGTTATCCAGTCCGATACCGACCAGCACCTGGCCGTCACCCTCGGCCCGCAACAGGCTGTCATGGCAATCCACGGCCTCAACCCGGCCGGACAATGCAACACCATTTTCGTCCGGTCCCTGTTCCCGCCAGACCGCATCCCATCCACCCAGATCAGACCAGCCGGCAGAAAATGGCACCACGGCCAGATTATCCGCCTTTTCCATCACTGCATAATCGATGGAAATTGACGGCGTGGCAGCATAGCCCTCCGGCCCCATACGCAGAAATCCCAGATCTGCCGTGGCATCCTTCAGCGCTGCCGAAACGGGTTCGACAATATCCGGAGCATGCTGCCGGAACGCTTCGACCATATCCACGGCACGGGCCAGAAAGATTCCTGCATTCCACAGGTAATTCCCGGCATCCAGCATTTTCCGGGCTTGCGCATGATCTGGTTTCTCCACGAAACGGATCAGGTCAACCGGACCTTCCCGCGTATCAGGCACCGTGCCCAGTTCAAGATAACCATAGCCCGTTTCGGCCCGATCGGGGCTGACACCAAAGGTCACGATCTTGCCATCTTCCAGAACGGGCAGGCCACGCGCAACCGCCGCATGAAACGCCTTTGCGTCGGGAATTGCATGATCGGAAGGCGTAACCAGCATGATAGCATTGGGATCACGCGCCAGAAGATACAGTGCCGAGGCCAGAACGGCAGCGGCTGTATTCCGTGCCTCGGGTTCAATGATTACCGCACCGGGATCGATTCCGACCTCGTTCAGCTGTTCAACGACAATAAAACGAAAATCCGATCCGGTTACGACAATCGGGGCGGCAAAGCTCCGTTCATGTCCTGATGAAAAGCGCAATGCAGCCTGCTGGAACAATGTATGATTCCCAATCAGGGGCGCAAACTGTTTGGGATAGGACTTACGCGACAGGGGCCAGAGCCGCGTACCCGAACCACCGGACAGCAGGACAGGATAGATCAGGGAAGAAGCAGAAGACATTTTGTCAGAACCGGCCAATCAGAAATTTCAGATAAACTGCCATCACGATCAACGACAGGTCACCCCAGTAGATAGGCGGCGCATGGGATTTAGGCAATCACGCAATGGTTGTAAATCATGCCGGAATGGCGACGGGTTGACCATCATTCCGACTCAGAACCTCCATCGGCAGGCTATATATTGTTTGCAGGGTCTCCGGACGCATTAGATCGGCCGGGCTGCCCTCCATCGCCAGCCTGCCGCCTTTCAGCGCCACGATATGATCACAGAACCGCACGGCCATATTGATCTCATGAAGTACGATCAGTGCTGTCCGGCCCTGCGTGTGACACATTTGACGAACCAGTGACAGGACCTCAACCGCATGTGCGATATCCAGTGCGGAAATGGGTTCGTCCAGCAAGAGCGTACCGGCCTGTTGTGCCACCATCATTGCTAACCAGGCACGCTGCCGTTCACCCCCTGACAGGGTATCAACCAGTCGATCGGCAAATGGCGACAATCCGCATTCATCGACTGCATCGGTCACGATAGCATGATCTTCCGGGCCAAAGCGACCAAGTGCCCCATGCCACGGATAACGGCCAAGTGCAGTCAGTTCACGTACGCTCATACCTTCCGCCGATGGGGGTGACTGGGGCAGGAAGGCCAGTCGCCGGGCCAGATCCCGGACCGGCCAGTCCCTGAGGGACCGGCCTTCAAATACGACCCGTCCCGCAGACGGGATCTGCCGGGCCAGGGCTTTCAGAAGTGTCGATTTCCCGGAACCGTTATGGCCAATCAGCGCGATGACCTGCCCAGCCGGCAGTGACAGGCTGACATCATCCAGAAGCCTGCGGCCCGGCACATCGACACAGAGCCCTTCAATCTGGTACAGCGTTTCACGTTGATCCATTACCTATGCCTCATCATCAGCCAGATCAGCCAAGGCGCCCCGATCAGCGACGCAAACAACCCAAGCGGTAACTCATATGGAAAGCCCGCCATACGGGCACCGAAATCAGCTGCAAGCATCAGAAGTGCTCCGATTAGGGCCGCACCGGTCATATGATCTTCCGGCCGCGCCAGACCCGCACGACGCGCCAGATGCGGGGCCATGAGACCCACAAAGCTTAACGGACCAACCAGAACGGTAGCTGCACCGGCGGCCAGCCCGGCCAAAGCAATCAGGATCAGGCGCACATGGATCAGCTGCATACCCAGCCCACCGGCAACGCCATAGCCAAGCGGCAGGATTTCCAGCCAACGCCGCGTACAAAATGCCCCACACCATATCAGCAGGGCGATACCCGCAAGGATCATGGCCGCCTTCATGCCGATCATCGAAGATGATCCGCTGAGCCAGCCAAGAATCTGCCAGGATCGTGCATCACCCACCGCCATCATGGCCGACAATACCGCCGAGGCAAATGCCGAAATCGCAATCCCTGCCAGCAACACACGCTCCGCCGGCATGTCACGCCGTGCGGTAAAGGCGGCTACAAGCACAAGCGCAAGTGTCCCCCCGGCCATGCTGCCCATACCCAGAAGGATTGCCGATGGTGCCGTCACGCCAAAGACCATTCCGGCATAACCTAGCGCCGCACCGCCCGACACGCCCAGCACTTCCGGAGAGGCCAGTGGGTTGGCTGTCATCCGCTGCAGGATCGTACCTGCCATCGCCAGAGCCGCCCCCGCAGCCGCAGCCGCAATCAGACGAGGCAGACGCATAGGCAGGAACGCCGCAAAACTTTCGGCATCCAGAATGGCCCAGCCCCCCGGCACCCGGCCAATCCAGACCAGCACAAACGACGCAATTACCAGAAAGACAGCCAGTATAATCAGCAACCGTTCCGGTTGTGTGCGGCGTGGTGCGGGACCTTCACCAGATTCTGTTCCCGGTGGGGTTGATCCGCGCAGACGTGGCAACAACCAGATCAGCAGCGGCCCGCCAATCAGCCCGGTCAGGGCGCCGGTGGGAAACATCTCCCCGCCCGATCCGGCAATTGTCAGCACCATCCCGTCACAAAGGGACAGAATCAGGGCACCGATTACCGGCGAAATCAACAAAAGCGATGCAATTCCGCGAATTCTCAATGTCCGGGCCAATGCCGGGGCAGCCAGGCCGACAAACCCGATCAGCCCCAGTTCGGCCGACACCGCCGCAGCCAGAAGTACGGCCACCGTGACAGCCAGGATACGAACCAGTGCAACATTCAGCCCCAGCCCTCTGGCTCCTTCGGCCCCAAGCGACAAGATCCGCAGCGGTCGTGCCAGGATACCGGCCACGAGTCCGCCAAGAACCAGTATCAGTCCTAGCCACCAAACTGCCGACCAGTCCTGCTGGACCAGAGCGCCGCCGTTCCAGATAACCAGTGACAAGAGGTATTCCCCTCGTGCCAGCGTCATTGCTGTGGCGATGGCACTGGCCGTCATACCGACCAGCATTCCCGCAATCACCATGGTCACCGGTGCAAAGGCCCGCCGTGCACCGATAATCAGGACCAGCCCCGCAGCAAGGGCTCCCCCACCCATGGCAATCGGCCAGCGTCCCACTGCCAGAATCTCTGGCGCGAGGAGTGTTGTCATGACCAGTGCCAATTGTGCACCTGATGAAATTCCCAGAGTCGTCGGATCCGCCACGGGGTTGCGCAGGACAACCTGCAGGATCGCACCAGACAGTCCCAGCATGGCCCCTGCCACCAATGCAATCATCCCACGTGGCATCAGTCCGAAAGCCAGCCTGATCTGATCCAGTGTCATCTGGTCCGGATTAAAAGGCAGTCCCGGCCAATCAGCGGGTGCCAGCATGTGGAACGCCGGCCATAACCACAGGATCAGGGCCACCAGAGCTGCGCCTGATCCCCAGGTCCAGAACCTTCCGCGATATTCGGGTTGTAAGGTCGTCATATCACTCATGCCAGATCCGCCACGGGCCCCTGAAACAGCGCACCTTCAAGGGCCGCTGCAAAAGCCAATGCTGACAGAACCCCGCCAAAGGCATTCAGACGGGGAAGCTGGTAGATCCGGTTTTCCGCTACAGCCGGCAGTCGCTGCCATAACACGCTGCGTGACAAGCTGCGCCGTGCCTGTGGAGGAACCGGACCGGCAACCACCAGGATGGCCGCAGGTATTTCGGCCAGCCGCTCAATCGGAACCGGGGCCAGAAAGCTGAATTCCGTCTTTCCACCCCAAGCATTCTGCAGGCCAATACGGTCGAGGGTACTTCCGTAAAGGCTATCAGAACCGAAACTGCGCAAATGGCGAGCATCACCAATTTCCACAAGACAGAATGGCCGCTCCCGAAAGCGGGCAACGGAGCGGGCATGACGGGATAGTTCCGCTTCGACACGGATCCGGGCTGTCCGGCCTGCATCCGGATCGACAACTGCAGCTGCCAGCCTGTTCAGTGCATCCAGGGCCTTGGGCAGGGGCGGTTCTCCGGGAAGGAAGAAGGGTAGTGACAGAACCGGGGCAATCCCCCGCAGCCGTTCCTCATACCAGGTATAATAGGGAGAGGTCAGGATCAGGTCGGGCCGTGCCAGTTGCAACAGTTCAAAATTTGGGGCACCGCGCAAACCAAGATCAATAATGTCATCCGCAATTATCCCTTGCGGAACATCCTCACGCAGGCGGATAAGTTCGGTTACGGCAACCGGCATATGGTCAATCGCGATGGCGGTTTCCATCATGGCCCAGTCAATTGCAGCCAATCGCAACCCTTGCCGCCGGCCCTGCCCCCCGGCCTGCCGCGCACAAAGCCCTGCCGCCAGCGCAAAGCTGGCGGCAGTCAGAAAGCGACGACGGTCGGGCCGGCGCAAAGCCGCCCCGATACCTACCATTTATAGCTTACCTTGGCTGCAACCGTACGTCCGTCACCATAATAGCAGCCGTACCAGCTGCAGGTTGCCAGATAGGTGTCATCAGTCAGGTTGGAAATATTCAGGCTGGCTTCCATATTCTCGCGTGAATAGCTGACAGCCGCATCAAGCAAGGTGTAGCTGTCCAGTTCAATCGCATTGTCGACACTGTCACGTGATCCGACATAACGGACGCCACCACCCGTGCGAAAACCGTTCCCGAAATCATAATCGACCCAGATACTTGCGGTATGACGAGGCGCATTCCACATCGGTTGCCCGGTATTCGTGCCGCCGACCTGTTCTGTATCGTTAAAGGCATATGCCGCGCGAAGATCCCAGCCACCGGCAAGCACTGCGGTTGCCTCCAGTTCCAGGCCACGCGATTTTACCTCACCGACCTGACGATACAGCAGATATCCTTGCGGACTGTACCCAGCCCATTGCTTCACATTGGTCTGGCGCAGATCATAGATTGCCGCGCTGATCATCCCGTCAAAATCAGCCGGCTGGTATTTCACCCCGGCTTCCCACTGATAGCCCTTGGTCGGTTTCAGCGGTTTCATGTTTTCATTCAGACCCGCTTCCGGATCGAAAGAGGTCGAATAGCGCAAATATGGCATCACCCCGTTATCAAAGACATAGGCAAGCCCAGCCTGACCGGTCAGTTCGTTTTCCTTGTAAGTGGCAGGGGCATCGTATTGGTTCCCGGTCTGCTTCATCATGTCGTAACGAAGACCGAACGTCCCCCGGAAGTTTCCGGCGCTGATTTCATCCTGTGCATAGATGCCGACCTGACGCATTTTCATATCACCACGCTGTGTGGCAACCGTCATCACCGGCGGTGCAATGGAAGCCCCGGGGTTTTGCCAGTCGAAGATCGAGGTATCACCCTGAATCTGGCTGCTTTCACGGGCACGGTACTCGCGGATATCAACACCGTATAATAAAGCATGCGTTGTCTGTCCGATCGTGACCTCACCATTCAGCCGTGTATCAAGGCTGAGGCTTTCACTTTTTTCGTTCTGATCGCTGGAGCCGCGCAGGAAAGTGCCGTCACTGTTGACCGTTTCATAGGTATTCACCCAGGTTCCGCGATAGTCCCAGTCAAGTTTTTCATAACGGAAGCCTTGACTCAGTGACCAGCCATTATTGAATTCGCGGCTGACCTCAACGCCGATATTCCACATGGTCCGGTCACTTTCATCCCAGTTTTCCTGTCCGGTATAAAGTTCGCGCAGGTCATCACCATCGGCAATTTGTGTCAGCGCATAAGGCACACCGGTTGGTGAAATCGGCGAATCCTCGATATAGGATGCGAGGAAGTCGATGGTTGTGACATCATCAGGGCTCCACCGGGCGGCACCCGCCACATAACCGCGCTCATTTGTCAGTTCTTCGATCTGGGTTTTGTTGTCACGGCCTATACCGGTCAGGCGAAATGCCAGATCATCGGAAACAGCCCGGTTCACATCAAAGAACAACTGGCTGCTGCCATTGCTGTCATAGCCCAGCCCGGCTTCCCCGAAATCAACCGATTGCGCACGCTTCTGGATCTGGTTGATAATCCCTGTGGGGGCACCCGATCCATAAAGGCCGGACGAAGGACCACGCAGGACCTCCACCTGCTGCATACCATAAATTTCATAAGCAGTTGCCCCGAAATAACGGCTTTGGCGCAGCCCGTTGACATATTGCCCATCCTCAGACGAGAACCCACGGACAAAAGGTTCATCAAAACGTGGATCGGACCCAAAGGGTTGGCTGACGATACCAGCCGTATAGCCAAGCGACTGACCCAGGTTTTCGGCCCCCTGATCATTGATCTGATCCTCGGTGACAACTGAAACCGCCTGCTGCTGTTCGGCAATCGGGGTCATGGACTTCGACACCTGCGCACCACTGGCAAAATAGCCGGCAACATCTGAAGCATCCAGATAAACCGTTCCCAGAACAAATACCGGGTTTTCACTATCCTGACTGGTTTCGGAAATCCTGACTTCCTGTGCAGCAGATGCTGAAACAAGAGCAATGCCGCTGACACCGGCCAGGATCAAGGAGTGTTTGAAGGAAGGGGACATGTGCTTTCTCACTCAAATAAACTCCCTCCTTTCTCCATAAGAATTTATGACAGTCAATAAGTCTTAGTATATTTATAAGATATGAATTGACCCATCCCTCCGGGAATCCCTCGCTTTGATATAGAGTTTGCGCAACCTCAAAAGAGCAGACGAATAAGGAACAGCCGTTTTAGCGATGCTCAATCATCGGGATAATCAAGGAGGCTTCCGGCGGCGGAAGTCTGGCGCGTGCATAGGCTGGCATAATCGACCCTCACCATATCTCATGCGCCCGCGCCGTCTCGCGGATCCACTGATCGCCGACATCCTCACCAAGCACCTCGTAGCGATATTTCGCGATCCAGGTGAGGTGATACTTGCAGTCCCAGACCGTGTGGCCGCCGCGTTGATGCGATCCCATAACCGCAATCTACACGGCAACCGCCACGATCCTATGCCGTCTAAACGGATCCCTTGCCAAGGGGCTCTAAAAAACGCCAACATGTTTCGTCCACATCACCTGTCCCCGACGCTGCCGGCAGAGGGTCCGATGCCAGCTTCGCCCAACCGTTCTGTGTATTTGATCGAGAGGTATTGCGGAGTAATGAACAAGCCCCATCGCCTTTGTCGGCCGCCGCTCATGAGCAGCCTGCTCAGCGCATCGAGAACGAACCCGGCATGGACCGAGGTGCTGACACGCCAGCCGACGATCCTGTGGGCATAGGCATTGATAACGAAGGCGATACAGGTGAAATTGCTGACCCAGAACATGTTGGGGCAGGCACGCGGAATTGCCGGTTCACCTTGTCCAGCGGGTATGAGGCCTTCTTGTCGGGCACTGTGGTCCGGTGCGGCTTCCCTCGAATAATGCCTTGAATGCCCACGCTCTTCATCAGCCGGGCAACCGTGCAGCGGGCAATGTCGAAACCTTCCCGTTGCAATTGCCGCCAGACCTTCCGCACGCCATAGACCCGCCAGTTCTCTTCGAAAACCCGCCGGATCTCGGGCCGCAATGCCGCGTCATGCCGGGCACGGTCCGACAACCGGGCCGGATCAGCCCGCTTCGCCAGCTGCTCGTAATACGTGGAAGAGGCAATCGGCAGGACAGTGCAGATCGGCTCGACCCCATGCTCACCGCGATGCATGTCGATAAATGACACCACTACTTCGACCGGCGGTCGAACTCCACCATCGCAAAATGGCCCTGTCCCGGTTTTGTTCCGGTCTTCTGAGAGCGATGTTCTCATCAAAGGAGACTGGATATGACAGCGATACACAGTGACGAATTCAAGCGGGATGCGGTTCGCATTGCGCTCACCAGCGGGCTGACACGGCGTCAGGTTGCGTCTGATCCTGGGATCGGGCTTTCGAGGCTCGGGAAATGGATCCGGGCGATTTCGGATGATGCGAAGGTGCCGGAACGGGATGCGGGTCTTCTGCGCGAGAATGAACGGCTGCGGAAAGAGAACCGCATCTTGCGGCAGGAGAGGGAGGTTCTAAAAAAGGCGGCTCAGTTCTTCGCGGCTCAAAAGCCATGAGATTTCAGTTCATTGCCGATTATCGCGG
>JBKEAB010000114.1:0-5722 GCA_047971845.1 Paracoccus sp. (in: a-proteobacteria)
TGCTGCCGAAGCTGCCACCCGATGCGGTGCTGGTTCTTGACAACGCAAGCTTTCACAAACGGTCTGATACCGAAAAACTGATTGCCGGTGCCGGACACACTCTCGAATACCTCCCGCCCTACAGCCCCGATCTCAACAAGATCAAACCGATCCGGGCGCAGGCAAAGGCCATCAGACGACGAACCGGACTGTCCGTCGATGAACTCTTCTCCTGTAAAAAATGGAATCAAAATTAAGTCGTTAGGTTATACATCTGCAAGATCTGGACATCCGAACCAGACAGTTTCATCGTCAATCCGATCCACCAGATGCCGGGAATGAACAGCTAGCAAGGCATAACAAATTCATCCCGGCCATAGCCCTGAATGTACAAAAGTGCTGTCAGGTCGGCATGATCAATCCTGACCCCTGCCTGCGTGGCTACAACGGGTTTGGCATGCAGTGCCACGCCGGTGCCGGCAAGCTGGAGCATGTCCAGATCATTGGCTCCGTCGCCGACTGCAATGGCGTCGGTTGGGGTCAGTCCGCGGGTGGTGGTGATTTCTTTCAGTGCTTCGACCTTTGCCTGACGGCCCAGGACCGGCAGCCCGACATGGCCGGTTAGTACACCTTCATCGGTCAGAAGCGCATTGGCCCGATGTTCATCAAAGCCCAGTGTTGCCGCAATTGGTGCGGTAAAAGCCGTGAAGCCTCCTGACACAAGTGCCGTATAGGCCCCTTGGGCATGCATTGTGGCGATCAGCTCACGTCCGCCGGGGGCAAGTGTAATGCGCTCGTCCAGAACCCTTCCGATCACATCCTCATTCAGTCCGGCCAGCAGGCCAACGCGTGCGATCAGGGCTTCGTGGAAGTCCAGTTCTCCGTTCATGGCACGGGCCGTAATCTCGGTGACGCGTTTCCCGACACCAGCTTCGGCGGCGAGCTCGTCGATGCATTCCTGTTCGATCATGGTTGAATCCATATCGGCCAGCAGGACGGCCTTGCGTCGGCCTGCCGTTGGCTGGATGACCAGATCGAAACCGGTCAGCCGTGTATCTTCAGCGATGGCCGCAGTGTCATCAGGTAAACAGTTGACGGAAAATTCGGCTGCAAGCTTATCAGCCAGCCAGACCGGGTGTCCGCCTTCGAACAGATCACGCAGGGCCTCAACGCGATCCTGACGAAGGTCGGAACGTTCGGGGGCAGCGAGGATGGTGACTGTGTGCATGGCTTTTTCCTGATTGGCGTAGGGGCATGCGGTAACGTAATTAGGCACCCTTCGCCAGTACTTCGGGAACTGCCGTGCCGGAACTGCGTTATTGCGCCGGAGTAACCATGGAAGGATAAGCCGATGGCTTTTTGGGATTTTGTCAAGGATTCCGGTAAATCGGTCTTTGGTTCGGCTGAAGCTGCCGAACCTGCCAAAGCACCTGAGCAAAGCGAAACAGATCGCAAGGTCGCAGCACTTGAGGCGGAACTGAAGGCTCTTGGCCTGACTGCAAAAGATGTCCGGCTGACGTTGCGCGGTGATACGGTGAAGGTCGAATCCAAAGGTGCTGACCGTGAAACCATGGAAAAGCTAATCCTTGCGGTTGGCAATATCAAGGGCATTGCACGGGTTGAGGCCGATCTGCCGGCAGCATCGGCACAAGCGGCAGTTCCGGCAGCGGAACAGGCTGCTGCAGCACCGGTTTCTGCCTCCGCTGATGCGCCGGTTTTCCATACTGTGCAAAAGGGTGAGAGCCTGTCCACTATTGCGCAGCAATATCTGGGCAAAGCCAGCCGCTATCCCGAAATATTTGAGGCCAACCGCCCGATGTTGTCGGACCCGGACAAGATTTATCCGGGGCAGACTCTGCGCATTCCGCGCTGATCAGACAGGCCGGGTCGTGTGCGGAATGAACTGATGACGCTGCGTCCCGGCCTTCCCATGTTGCTGCGGGCTTGCCCGAATCCCTGCTTTTGCCCCATGCTGTGCTGCATAACGATCCTGTAAGGGAACGGCCAGGGGGGTATTATGGGCAAATTCAGTACGATTGCTGATCGTGATGCAGTCGAACAGGCAATGCCATATGAGGCGCGGGATAACGCTGTCACGATCTACGATTTTCTGACACGCGCAGCTGATCGTTTTACTGATCGTCCAGCGATTTCATTCCAGCTTCTGTCAGGGCAGCGTGATCATGCCGTGTCCCTGACCTGGCTGGAATTGCGCGAACGTGTAACGGAAACCGCGAACCTGTTGCGCAGACTGGGTGTCGGACCTTCTGATACGGTGGCTTATCTGATGCCAAACAGTATCGAAACGCCGGTTATCCTGCTGGCCGGGGCCACGGCGGGGGTTGTCAATCCGATCAATCCCCTGCTTGATGCGGAACATATCGCCGGTATCCTGAAGGCAACCAACGCCAGGGTTCTGGTGACACTGAAATCATTTCCCAAATCGGACATCGCCCAGAAAGCGGCTGAGGCAGTGTCTATGGCACCCAATGTCCAGCATGTGCTGGAAGTTGACCTGAACCGTTATCTGACCGGGGCGAAGAAGTTCATCGTTCCGTTGATACGGCCCAAGGTTCCTGTAAAGCATCATGCCCAGATACATGATTTTGAAGCGGCGGTTTCGGCTGAAAATCACAATCGACTGGATTTTGCGGACCCTAAACAGGACCGTATTGCAGCCTATTTCCATACGGGTGGAACCACGGGACTGCCCAAGATTGCCCAGCATAAATATTCAGGGATGATTTATAACGGGTTCCTTGGCGGGGCTTTGCTGTTTGATGAACATGATGTGCTGATGTGTCCGCTGCCATTGTTCCATGTCTTTGCGGCCTATCCGATATTGATGAGCTGTGTCGCCTCAGGTGCCCACATGATCATGCCAACCCCTGCCGGCTATCGCGGGGACGGTGTTTTTGAGAACTTCTGGAAACTGATCGAACGATGGCAGGCGACATTCCTGATTACCGTTCCGACGGCAATTTCGGCCCTGATGCAACGTCCTATCAATGCGGATGTGTCATCATTGCGAATTGCGATCTCGGGTTCGGCACCGCTTCCGGTTGAATTGTATAACCGCTTCAAGGCTGCAACCGGGGTGGAGATTGCCGAAGGATATGGTCTGACAGAGGCAACCTGTCTCGTGTCCTGCAATCCGGTTGACGGGGTGAAGAAGGTCGGTTCTGTCGGGGTGCCTCTTCCTTATACTCATGTCCGTATTCTGCGACGGGTTGAAGATGATTATGTCGAATGCGCGACTGATGAGGTTGGCGAAATCTGTGTCGCCAATCCCGGTGTGTTTGAAGGCTCGACCTATACTGAGGCTGACAAGAACAGGCATCTCTTCGCGGAGGAACGTTTCCTGCGCACAGGTGATCTGGGCCGGATGGATGCAGATGGTTATCTGTGGATTACCGGGCGTGCAAAGGATCTGATCATTCGTGGCGGTCATAATATCGATCCGGCCGAAATCGAAGATGCATTACTGTCACATCCGGCTGTGGCCTTTGTCGGAGCGATCGGGCAGCCTGATGCCCGCGCCGGGGAACTTCCCTGCGCCTATGTGGAACTGGTTGCTGGTGCTCAGGTGTCCGAGACGGAGCTTATGGAACATGCCCGCTCGCATATTCATGAACGGGCCGCAGTTCCGAAATATCTGGAAATACTTCCCGAACTGCCGAAAACAGCCGTTGGCAAGATCTTCAAACCGGATTTGCGCAAGCGTGCCATTACCCGCATTCTCAATGATGTTCTGGAACCATACGGGGGAAGTGTGGCCGGAGTTGTCGAAGACAAGAAGCGTGGGCTTGTGGCACGGATCAGCCGTTCTGCGGATATGGATGAAGATGTGATTATCCGCACCCTGGGCGGGTTTTCTGTTCCATGGGACTGGGCCGATAAATAAAGATTGCCCTGCCAGTTCATGACCGGCAGGGCAGGGGAAGCGACAGGTGGAACGCGGCCGATCTGTCTGGTTGGTCAGATCAGGCCGGCATGATGCATGGCATCATCAATGGCGACCTTGGTCGATTGTGACAGGCTGACCAGCGGTAACCGGACCCGTGCATTGCCGATGCCGAGCTTTGATAATGCATATTTCGCCCCGACCAGACCGGGTTCAAGGAAGATGGCATCATGCAGGGGCATCAGCTTGTCCTGTAGCTTCAGTGCCAGTGCGAAATTGCCTTCCAGAGTGGCCGCTTGGAATTCAGCACAAAGACGGGGGGCAACATTGGCCGTTACACTGATGCAGCCAACTCCGCCATGTGCATTGAAACCAAGCGCTGTCGCGTCTTCGCCGGACAGCTGGATGAAATCCGTCCCGCAGGTCAGTCTTTGCTGGCTGACACGTTCCAGTTTGCCGGTTGCATCCTTGACCCCGACGATACGAGGCAGCTTTGCCAGTTCGCCCATGGTTTCCGGACTCATGTCCACGACAGAACGACCCGGGATATTGTAGATGATGATCGGCAGCTTCGTGGCTTCGTGAACAGCGGTATAATGTGCGATCAGCCCGGCCTGTGTCGGCTTGTTGTAATAGGGTGTCACGATCAGCAGGGCATTTGTCCCGGCGCTTTCGGCATGCTGTGCCAGTCCGATTGCTTCGCGCGTCGAATTTGAACCTGCTCCGGCAATGACCGGTACACGGCCAGCGGCGATGTGGACGACTTCGCGGACGACTGCCCGGTCTTCCTCATGACTCAGTGTCGGGGATTCGCCGGTTGTACCGCAGGGGACCAGCCCGCTGCTGCCTTCGGAAATCTGCCATTCGACAAGTTTCTGAAGCGTGTCCAGATCCAGTTCGCCGTCCTGAGTGAACGGCGTGATCAAGGCGGGCATTGACCCTTTGAACATGACACGCTCCTGTCGCATATGGTTGTAAAGCTTGCGGGACACTAGACGCGGCGGCAGGAATTGCCAAGCTTGTGAATTGAAGGTGGCTGCGCTTCGCAGCAGATTGAGTGAAATGATGTATCTATTTCGTGACATGATCCGGGCCGGATTTCTGGCTGTCGTCTGTGCTGTACACGCTCAGGCTGAATCCCTGCCCGATATGGCTACTGCGCTGACGGCGGCAGGGGCAAAGAACTGGTCTGTGGCTGGACAGGCAGCAGCAAAATCCGGGCCGTTGGCGGAAGCGCTTGTCGAATGGCATATGCTTCGTGCCGGACAGGGTGGTGATTTTGCGGACTATCTGACCTTTGTGCAGGCTCATCCCGGATGGCCGGGCATGGACCTGCTTTACAAGCGTGGTGAGGCCCGTCTCGGGGGCAGGGTTCCGGCCAGTGATGTCATTGCCTGGTTTTCCGACCATGATCCGCTGACCGGTGCCGGTGCCGCAGCACTGGTTTCTGCGCTGAAGAAAGCAGATGCGGATGCTGCTACAGAAAAAGCTTGGGAGATCTGGGCCTCCATGCCAATGAGTGCGGATGATGAAGCGGCATTTCTGGCTGATAATGCTGCCATGGTTGCCGATCTGCACGATGCGCGGGCTTTTGCGCTGTTGGACCAGCATGAATGGCAGACGGCAGGACAGGGGCTGGCACGAATGACCCGTGCTGCCCGCCCTCTGGCAGAGGTGCGCATTGCCATTCAGGCCCGGAAAGGCGGGGTTGATGGCCTGATTTTGGCCCTGCCGGCAGATCAGCAGGCAGATCCGGGCCTTGTTATGGACCGGTTCCTGTGGCGTGTGGGGGCCGGGTTGCCGGATGCTGCGCAGGAACTGATGGCTGAACAATCCAAA
>JBKEAB010000115.1:0-14744 GCA_047971845.1 Paracoccus sp. (in: a-proteobacteria)
AAGCATCAAGGGGTCGATCCGGCGGACCTTGCGGCGCTCATAAGGCTTCGGCTCCGGTCGCTTCGACCAGCGTTTCACAGAAGAAATGCCTGCCGAGAACCGGTCGGCAACCTCGGCAAAGCTCAATCCGTCACGCTCCCTGACCCGCAGGACATGACGACGAAAGGCAATCGGATGGCTCATAAAGATACAGTATCATAAAATTGTCGCTTGGATATAACAGGCAGTTAATGTGGCGACGAAATATTGTCGTATCAACTTAACCATACTGTCAAACCCAAACACTATTGATGGCTTGGTCCAGCAATGTATCTTCCAGCCACATGATCTGACGGGTCGTCGTCCACAGTACGGCAGTCGTGATATTCCGGTCAGGATAAATCCCCCGCATCGCAGCACGATAGGCAGCCATCTGGCGCAGGATTCCGCCCGGCACACCCCTGGAAAGAGCGGGAGTGGTGGCGTTTGATTTATAGTCGATTACGTTGACCTGATCAGATGTAACAATAAGACGATCAACAATACCCCGTATCATCCCGATCCCGGGCAAATCAACACTCAGATCGACCTCGGATAATATGATTGCACCCTCCGGCGGGGTAAAGATTTCTTCAAGTACAGGTGCATCCACCACGCCAGAAACATCCTCCAGCAATCGCTCCAGCATGGTGTCATCCGGCAGACCACCCTCCGATCCAGCCAACAGATCACGACTGCGGACCGGCCAGTCTGTCCGGGATATCGCAGGAAGCTGTTCCAGCAACAGGTGCAGCCGTGTACCATATAGCATGGCCGCTTCCGGGTCGTCTCCATCCGGACCGGGTAACGCCTTGGCCCCGCCCAACGCCGAAGCAATCCGAGGAGGTGCCGGCCACGGGATCTCCGGCGGATCAGACCAGAGCCAGAACGTATCTGCAACATCCGGTTCCGCAATCATTCGCTCATCACGCCCCGGCGATGCCTCTGGCCAATGCCCATAGCTGTAGCGTACAGCCGGACCTAGCCCGCATTCCAGTGCTTCGTGTTCCAGCCCGCTATGGGAAAGCCCGTCACGGATCATTGAATACCAGCTGTCTTCACCTGTTCCCGGATCTCCTGCTGTTGCCACAATCAGCCAGCTTTCCGCCCGCGTCATCGCGACATAAAGCAATCGCTTACGTTCCTCAGCATCCAGTCTGGCAGCATTTTCAACAGCATCCTGCGCAAATTCAGGACGTTCAGCACTCCGTCCGGGTAGTATGGGGGCGGCATCCTTCAGACGGAGAACTTCAGGTGGACGCCATGCCCGTCGCGCCTTTGTGTCGGGCAGGATCACCACCGGACTTTCCAGCCCCTTGGAACCATGCACCGTCATGACCCGGATCAACCCCACACCTGAACCCGGCTGGCGCCGCACCTCCAGATCATCTGCCGACAGCCAAACCAGAAAGCCGGTCAGCGATGGTGCCTCAGTCCGTTCATATGCAAGCGCCTGTGTCAGCAGTTCATCAATACCGTCTTCTGCTTCTGCCCCAAGCCGGGCCAAAAGGTTCTCCCGCCCATCATGGCGGTTCAGAAGGCGGGATATCAGATCGAAAGGGCGCAGGTTTGAGTGGTCAATCATATCACCCAGAAGCGCCCTTGCGGCATCGTGTTCCGATGCCCGCAACCGTGTCCACAGGTATTCACCCTGCTTGCGGCCATGAGCAAGGCGGTACAGTGCATCCTCGTCCAGACCGATCAGAGGCGAGCGCAACAAGGCCGCCAGAGACAGATCATCCTCAGGGGTAGCAAGGAAATTCAGCATGGCGCGAATATCCCTGACAGCCAGTTCCGCCCCGAGTTTCAACCGGTCGGCACCAGCCACGGGCAATTCGGCTGCTTTAAGGGCCCGGATGATCTCTCCAAACAGGGCCGATTGCCGTCCCTGCACAAGGATCAGGATATCGCCAGCGCGCATACGTCGCACACCATCACCTGTCGTGATGGAAACACCGGAAACCGGGTCAAGCATTATCCCGATCTGCCGGGCGATTTCATCGGCAAGCCGGGTTGGTGCGGCATCCGGTGCCAGTTGATCGACAGGCTCTTCCCAAGGGCTTTCATCGGGTTGTTCCGGGGCCTCGATAACCGGCCACAGATCAACACGGCCGGGGTGATCTGACAGGAAAGCGCGATGATGACTGCTCTGACCCAGACCCTGTCCCGAATCGCCAGAAAATGTTGCATCAACCGCCGTCAGAATCGCGGGCGAGGATCGGAAGGAATACTCCAGATCAAGCTGCTGCATCGGCTGTTCAACAGCTGCAAATCTTGTTGCGAATTCCGCCCTTCGTGCCTCGAAAACAGCAATATCGGCCCCCTGAAAGGAATAGATCGACTGCTTGGGATCACCGACGACAAAAAGTGTGCGCACACGATCAGAAACTCCGGCGGTAAATTCTGCCATAAGGCGTTCAACTACACGCCATTGGTCTGGTGAGGTATCCTGTGCTTCATCGACCAGAATGTGATCAATGCCACCGTCCAGCCGGAACAATACCCACTGAGCCATGGCCGCATCTGATAACAGGCCACCGGCCCGAATGATCAGATCATCAAAGTCCAGCCAGCCGGCCGCTGCTTTCCGGGCTTCGTAGCGACGGAAAAATTCATGACCAAAGCGGTTCAACGCCATTGACTGTTCAGCAAATTCCAGCCCAATACGCAAGAAACGCGCATCGGCCACACGCTCCATCAGTGCATCCAGATCATCCATGAACCCGACACAAGGACCCTCACGCATCGCCTTGGTTGGTACAGCTCCGGTTTTGGCCGAAAAGGGAACTGCCTTCCTTGCGCCTTCACCATAAAGAAAAACATCCTCCAGCAAGACCTGCTCAGCCAGACCCGGGGCGTCCCAATTCCCCCGAAGCAGCGTATTGGACAGTTTGACATCATTGGCGCTGCCCTTGGCAGCGGCTTCCGCCACCCCACGCAAAAGACGTGCTTCACCCCCTGTAAAGACCTGTGCAAGCAAATCTTCCCGGCTGAAACCGTCTGGCAGACCCACGGCATCCCGTATGCTTTCCGGGTCGCCGGAAATGATACCTCCATGCGCCAGCAGGGCCAGGAAACCATCCAGCCCATCACCGGAATGGATCGCCGTAATGTCCGCCATTTCAGGAGCGTGTTCCACCGCCATAGCTTCCAGAACCTCTGCCCGTAGCAGCGTGGCAGAACGATCATCAAGTTCGGTAAACCCGTGCGGAACACCTGCCTCAAGCGGGAAACGTCGCAGAAGTGCAGCACAAAAGCTGTGGATCGTCTGAACCTTCAGCCCACCCGGTGTTTCAATTGCCTGTGCGAACAGACGGCGGGCGGCGGGCAGGTCCGGTAGTCCTTCGACACCCAGATCCAGTAAGGCAGCCCTGAGGGCAGCATCAGGCAGCATCGCCCATTGACCAAGCCGTTTCAGCAAACGGTTCTGCATCTCTGTTGCAGCAGCCTTGGTATAGGTCAGGCACAGTACACGTTCTGGCCGTGTGCCTTCCAGAAGCAACCGAGCCACGCGATCTGTCAGGACCCGCGTCTTGCCTGATCCCGCATTGGCCGTCAGCCATGTCGAACGGTTGGGATCGGCTGCCGTTATCTGGCGCCTTGTGGCATCATTTCGTGGCAATTCAGTCATGATCACCCACCCACATCCGGACCGGCATATCCCCCATACCCCATTCGCCAAATCGTGACAGGTGATCATAATCACTTATGTCGGAAGACTTCCGAAGTGCCCGGCGGGCTGTAAATCCTTGTCGCTGCTGTAAATAATATCTGGCAAGCGCGATAAATCCATTCCAGGTTCTTTCCGCCGCTTCAGCAGAATACTTCCGCGAATGGGTTTTACCATCACCACCAAGCTGGATATAGCTGATCCCCTCAATCTCCACGGGACCAAGCTTGGTAAACGCGCCCTTGATGACCATTACTGCTTCCAGCAAAAGCTGCTTGTCGAAATGTTCAATTTCCTTGTCAGTGGGCGGCCTGCCAGACTTATAATCATAAACATGTGCCGCCGCGCCACCATTCAGCTGGTCGATACGATCGGGTTTGGCCGTCATCTTCAGGTCCAGCCCCGGCACGACAAGGCTGTGTCGTGTTTCTACAATCAGCGGCCTGCCTCTTTGCAGACGCCGGATTTCATCCCGGACAATCTGTGTGGAGATCCGCTCCATACGGGCCTGCCAGAAGGCACGGGCAGCAGGCCATGGAACGGATTCAGCCAGAACCTTCCGGGTAATCTCAAGAAACCGGTCCCGCAACAAATCCAGCGGACCCTCAGGATCAGGAGGGGGCGTCAGAAAGCCCTCCGTCACCTTATGCAGCACCTGCCCACGCAAGGCTGCACCCGGTTCGGGCCGCAACGGGTCAAGAGGACGCAGACCCAGTACTTTATTGGCATAGATCGCATAAGGATCACGGATCAGTTTGCCAACTTGTGTCACCGAAATTTCACTGAAAGCCGGGCCAGGTGGCACCGGCGCAGGACGAGGGGCCGGATCAAGACACAAGCGCGGTCGGGCAAGCTGTCGGGCCAGTCCCAGCCAATATCCGCCTCGCGCACGCATCTCAGACAGGGCCTCTGGCCCGCCACGTTCCGGTAAACCGGACATCAGGTTCATCAGCCGGTTCAACCACCGGGACGGAATGGTTTCCGCATCAGCATCACGTCTGGCGCGGGTCAGGACAACTTCGGATGCGGCTATGGCCTGCTGAAAATCATGTGCTGCCAGCCCGATCTGGCGTTCCGGCAAAGTCAGCCCGGCTTCTGTCCGCATGGCTCGCGACAACCATGGATCAGGCGTCAGTGCCTGTGGCCAGCCACCTTCATTCAGCCCGGCCAGAACTATGATCGCATCGTCAGACAGGCTTGCCTCGGTCCGCGCCTCACGCGGACCACAGGCCCGAATCAGCGGATGGCCCTGACGACGCGAACGCACGGCACGGGCAGATAGCTGCGTATCAAGAAGGTCGGCATAATCACGCGGGCCCATGGGCTGTGCACGGTCCGCATGATCACCAAGATGCATCATCACCGCCCTGACCCCATGGCCGGACACATCAGACCAAAGTGATGACGCTTCGACCGTACCGCCGGGACCGGCAGCCAGCATCCCGGCCAGCCGCAAATGATCCGCAATACGATCCGGTACAGGGCGGGGGACGATATCCACTGCTATGGAATCCACAATATCAAGGGTATCAGCCAACCATTCTGCCCAGATTTTGCGGTTTTGATCGCCTTTTGTCGCCCAATCACGCAGGGTTACGGCATCCGGAAAAACCGGGCCGTTCCGGCGCAGGTGCAGTTCCAGATCGCGGGTATGGCGCAGGGAATCACCATGGCTTACCCCTGTTGCCGTCACCGGATGCTTCAGCAGGATCAAAAGCGTATCAATACCAAGCTTCTGCCCGAACAAGGCCGCGACATGCCGCAGGAACAATCCTTGGGAAGACAGATGAAGCGGTTCCCCGGCACTGTCATCAATGGATAACCCCCACCGGTCCAGGGCCGCGGCAACACGCCGGACAAGTCCTCGATCCGCCGCAAAGATCCGTGTCGGCCGGCCCTGTTCAACCGCATTGCGGATCAACGCGGCAATGGCATCCGCCTCTTCCTGAGGCTGATCTGCCTCAATCAGGGTCATCCCGGCAGCAGGGCCAGACAGGTCAGGCAGGGTGGGGCCATCGGCAATCCACTGATCTGTGACAGGTGCCGGGCGCAATGCAAGCGAGATCAGTCTGTTGCGACCACTTCGGATAACAGGAATCCATGGCTGTACCCCACGCCCGCGCAAGGCCGCAAGCCGGGCCTGAGGATGGTCATCAGCCGCATCGGACAGCGAATCCCAGACCTGTTCCGGCTGGTCAAAATCATATCCCGGCAAAATGACTGCACCCATGGGCAGCGCCGCTAGAGCACGCAGAAACAACCGTGTGCCTCCATGCGATCCGGTCGAGCCAACCGCAATCACCGGGGCCTGAGGCAGGTTTTGACCCTTTTTCCATTCATCCGCCAACACTTCAGCCATACGGCGTTGCCGGGCAGGCAGGTCAACGGCCGGGCTGGTCAAATAAAAACTGGCGGCAATTCTCAGAAACGCCAGCGAGCGCTGCCAGTGAGCGGCGTGTTCACGTGCATCAATACGCAGCAGGCTATCCATGTCACAGCCTTCAGACTGCATTTCGCCCATCAGTTCAGACAGGGATTGTGCAAGCTCCGGTATGAACTGACCCGCACCCAGACCGGGATCATGCTCAATCAGGCGAGAAACCAGATTGCCCAAGTCCAGCATCCGGGCAAGAGGTGCCGACCTTTCTCCGGGCAATGCTCCGCCCAGATCGGTCAACAGACGCATCTTTGGCAACAAGAGGGGGCCATGCTGGATAGCATGGGTATCAAAGGCGCTTCGTAGCGTTGTCAATGTGCGGCTGGCATTGGCATAGATGGTAACTGAAGCAAGGGCCTCGGGTGGTTTGTGTCTGGTGCGGGCAATCAGCCCATCAACAACACCACGGCAGAAATCCACCCCCGGTGGCAGCGCAAATATTCCGCTTTTCCAGTCAGACCACATTTTGGGCCAGCATGGATTCAGCCAGAGGTATGGTTTCCGGCCGGCCCAGATCACACCAGCCGCCGGGATGGATAATCCCGAAGGCACGCCCCTCGGCAATTATCAGATCCCAGAGCTTGTTAAGCGAAAAGACCTCATCAGCGATGCCTGCCAGTCTTTCCGTGCGGATAATCTGGCAACCGGCATAAACCACATCCCCCTTGCGGGTGATCCTGCCCGTATGGTCAAGACTGAAATCCCCCTGACCGATACGGCCCCGCGCCTGTTCGTGCGGCATCAGCATCAAGAGTGCATCCATACGCGCGTCATCCCATGCCATTTTCAGGGCAGAAAGCGGGTTTGGTCCGGTCCAGATCACATCGGGGTTCAGTGTCATGACCGGTCCATGACCAAGAAAGGGCAGAGCCTTGCGCAAACCGCCCCCGGTTTCCAGCAGCCGATCAGATTCATCCGAGATCACCACATCCGAGCCTGCCAGATACCCGTGGATCTGTTCACCCAGATAATGTGCATTGACCACAATCCGGTCTACCCCCGCTTCCCGACCCATATCCAGTGCACGGTCCAGCAAGCTGCGCCCCGCAACCCTGATAAGGGGCTTGGGTATTGTATCCGTCAGGGGAGCCATGCGGGTTCCCTTACCTGCGGCAAAGATCATCAACGGCAGCATTGCAACCTGATCCTTTCGATGATGTCAGGAGTCGGCTTTGGTATTCGCGTCACAAGCTCTGCAAGCTCCGCAAGATCAGGATGGTTGCTTTCATGTTCTATCAGCCCCCAGACATGCGGCATAAAATCCAGATAGCGCGGCTTTCCGTCACGAATGCACAGACGTGTAAAGATCCCCATGATACGCAGGTTACGCTGCGCACCCAAAAGCGCAAAACTTGCATGGAAACGATCAGGATCAAGACCGGTATCGGCCAGAAACCGGGCAATTGTGCCGTCTTCGACCCCGGCAGGCAGGGTTCGCCGGGCATCATGCAATACTGATACCAGGTCATAGGCCGGATGCGTCGCCACGGCATCCTGAAAATCAAGCAATCCCAGCCGGTCATCAGGTGTCAGGATCAGGTTTTCAGCGTGAAAATCGCGCAAGCCGGTTACCGGGGGCAGGTCCGCACAAAGCCGGGCATGCAGCCGGGCAATGACTGGTGCAATCCGGGCAGCCGCATCACGGATACCGGGATCGGCACCCACGGCCTCAGGATACCATTGTGCAAACATGCCCACCTGTTCAGCCATGGCGGGTCCATCCAGAACCATGATCCCCGGTGCCGGGGGAAATGATGCAAGCCGCGCCAACAGCCCGGCAATCCGGTCATATAACGGCTCTGCCAGCTCCGGAGTATCGGCAATTACACGGGCAATCCGGGCATCTCCGAAATCCTCGATCAGGGCCAGTCCGGCAGCAAGGTCGCTGAACAGGATTTCGGGCACATCAAACCCGCGATCACATAGCCAGCCAGTCATCGCCAGATAAGGGGCAAGCGTTTCCGTATCCGTATCCATCAACACAGCCGTCTCGCCATCACGTGACAGGCGGAAGTAACGCCGGGCAGAGGCATCCCCGGCCAGAAACGCAATCTCTGCCGTACCCCAGCCGGCCTGATGGATAAAGGTTGCCCGCATGGCTGCCCGTCGCAGATGGTCCCACCGTGCAGCATCACCGATAAGTTCGATACGGCGCTGATCCGGATCATCGGCCAGCGGAGACAGCCGTAATGTCAGCGCTCCCGGAACCGGGTCCATCCGGTCCGGCCATTCAATCAGTGCAATACTGTCATCAAGCGCATCCGTCAGACCCAGTTCATCAACTTCTGCCGGATCGGTCAGGCGATACAGGTCAGCATGCCAGATTTCAGGCGCCCCGGCATAGGTCTGAACCAGCGTGAAGGTCGGGCTTGGAACCTCTTCCTGCGGATTGGCAAGCCGTGCCCGGATCAGGGCACGGGCAAAATGCGATTTCCCTGCCCCGACCGGACCATCCAGCAATAATGCATCACCCGCCTGCAATTCGGTTGCAAATGCACGGGCCAGTGCTGCGGTCAGGGCCGCATCTCCGGTCAGGGTCAATAAGGCATCGGCCATGCGCGGTTCAGATCGTCGATGGCTGTTTTCAGATCATTCGGGATTACCGTATCAAGTCCCGCCAACTGGTAGTCAAGCTGTTCCAGCGAAGTCGCACCCAGAATTGGAATGACCGGGAACGGCCGCAATTTCTGCCAGGCAAGCGCCAGATGCGTCAGATCCACCCCGCTCAGCCGGGCCAGTTGCATATAGCTGTCCACTGCACCATGCGCACGGCCTGTCTTGCGACCACCCAGATTACCGGGACCACCTGCAGCAATATCAACGGCAGCGCGGCTTGCTTCAGGTATCATGCCGTTTTGATATTTTCCCGTCAAAAGCCCCGCTGCCAGCGGGGAATAGGCCAAAAGTGTTACGTTTTCGTTTACCGCAGCTTCGGCCAGATCCGTATCATAAAGACGGTAGAGCAACGAATATTCATTCTGAATGGTTGCCACACGCGGTGCATTCATGCCTTCTGCCGTATCAATCCAGCGGGTCAGACCCCATGCGGATTCATTTGACAGACCGAAGGCCCGTATCTTACCAGCCTGCACCGCATCTGACAGGGCACGCAGGACATCACCCATATGATCCAGAGTTTGCTGCCGGGTTTGTCCCGAAGGATCGTAATGCCAGTTCTGCCGGAAACCATAGCCGCCCCGCATTGGCCAGTGCAGCTGATAGAGGTCGATCGTATCAGTTTGCAGTCGCTTCAGTGATGCATCAATGGTGCGGCGGATAATCGTGCCGTCAAATCCTTCTCCGTCACGGACAGCACTGCCATTCCCGGTGACTTTTGTCGCAATTTCGACATCTTGACGGCGGCCAATGCGGGCAATCCAGTTTCCAATGATTTCTTCGGTCCGGCCAGCGGTTTCCCTACGCACGGGATTAACCGGATACATCTCTGCAGCATCCAGAAAGGTAATTCCCGCATCCAATGCCCGGTTGATCTGGGCATGGGCATCAGCTTCGTCTGTCTGGCTGCCAAAAGTCATCGTTCCCAGACAGAATGCACTGACTTCAATATCACTTTGACCAAGGTTTTCGCGTTTCATGCCGACTCCTGAGCATTTGCGGGGGACGCTACAGCGGGCAGGCAATGATGGAAAGGCCAACCCGGAACACAACCTGTCAGTGCCGGGCACCATCGCGCGTTGCTGAGGTCAGCACGACGGTACGGTCTTCGGCCGGCGGCAAATGGATGGCTTCAATCCGGAAGGTCAGCGACAGGGTAAATTCAGTATCCGAGGTTACAACCCTCGCCTGACCTTCCAGCTGTGTGGCAAAGGCCTCAATCAGCTGACTGCCAAGCCCGGTGCCTTCCATATCCAGATCCTGCTGACCAATTGAGTTCGACACCTCAAGCCGGGCATGATTCTTGTCGACACGAACCAGCCACACCCGCACCCAGGCCTGATCATCGCCGGGCGGCGTACCAGCATATTTCAGGGCATTGGTAAAAGCCTCATTGGTCAGCAAGGTCAGCGGCACAGCCTGATCGGGCTGCAATACCAGAGGCGCAAGGTCAGTATCGACATGCAGTTGATGATCAGGGCTGCTGGACGCACGAGTCATCTGGCTGATGATTTCGGAAATCAGCCGGTCGGCTTCAACCGATTCCAGATGCTCTGCCTGATACAGACTTTTGTAAATCGCCGCCAGCGATGCAACCCGGTCCTGAACCGAGCGCAAGGTACGCTTGGCATCATTATCTTCAATGACACGCCCCTGCATCGAGATAATCGATGCGATGAGCTGAAGGTTGTTCTTGACCCGGTGATGTACTTCCTTCAGCAGCACCGTCTTTTCATCAATAGCGGTTTCCAGCGCAATCTCATCACGGTTTAGAATGCGCACCATGTCATAGAAGGTTCGGCTTACATCCGCGATCTCGGTCGGAGCCTCTTTCATGATACGAGGACGCGCAGAGCGATCACCCACGGCAAAGCGCCGCATCTGGCCGCGAAGTTCGCGCACATGCCGCAGAACCAGCCGGTACACAGCGTAATAAGCCACGCCCAGCGATACTGCCCACAGCGCCACGGCAAACAGAACTGCGGTCAGCTTGGTGACCCGATAACCCTGAACGCCGGCTTCAAGCGGGCTATAGCTGCCCAGTGCATAAACCAGCCCTGGCACAACCGACACAACAGCAAAGACCCGCTGTTCACCCAATGCAGTCACATCGGTAAAGGTTGTCTCGGCCCGTGCAATCAGACTGCGCAGGGTTTCATTTCGGGGCAGCGCCCCGCTGATTTCCTCGATCACGCCCTCATCGGCTGACAGGATATCACCATTGGAGTTAAACGTTATCGTGCGCGCACCATCCGTTCCATAAATTGAATTATGCGTCGATTGCAGAAGTTCCTGTGAAAGCGATACGGCTACATAGCCCATAAGCTCACGGTCCCGGTAAAGCGGTTGCGCCACAACCACAACCGAACGACCATTGATTGCACCCCGCCGCATCGGCACAATCATCGTAGTCGGATTAGCGATGAAATGTTCATAGGATGCATATCCGTTCATATCACGGGCGGTTGTGCCGGAATTACATGTTGTCATTCCATTCAGCTGTACAAAGCTGGCATGGACATAGGTTGCGCCACGTTCGACAAAGGCCTTCAGCATTTGTGAACAGGCTTCTGGTTCATCAATGTCTCGTAGAACCGCCGGGCCAAGGGCATCCGCCGTACCCAGGGCACCCTGCAGCAATGCACGTTCTCCCGCCGCGGCCGTTCCTGTCCGCCCGACAATGGCAGTTTCGGCAGATCTTTCAGCTTCTCCCGAAAGATACATTGTCTGGATCAGCGACATCAGCCCGATGGGCAGGATTGCAACGGACAAGAGCGCCGCCAACCGAAAGCCGAGACCTTTGGTAAACTGAAATGTCTCGGCCAAGCCGCGCAGCATGGATCAGCGCATAACCGGGGCGTTTGCCGCCATTGCCGCCAATGTCGTGCGGTCAGTCATGTCCAGCTCTTCACCTTCTTCAAGTTGCAAAAGCTCCGCCAGACGCCGGCGACCGCGATTGGCACGCGATTTGACCGTGCCTACGGCAACCCCGGTCATCGAAGCAGCCTCTTCGTAAGAAAACCCTGATGCACCAACCAAAATTAATGCCTCGCGCTGTTCGTCGGGAAGCTGCTCAAAAGCCGCCCGGAAGTCATTGAGCGCAAGACGGCCATCATGTTCGGGCCGTGTGGACAGACGGGCAGCATAAACACCGTCGGCATCCGACACCTCACGCCGGGTCTTGCGGCGTGCCGAATAAAATGTGTTGCGCAGGATTGTGAACAACCATGCACGCAGGTTCGTTCCTGCCTGAAACTTGTCGATATTGGTCCATGCCTTGACGATGGTATCCTGCACCAGATCATCAGCCGATGCCCCATCACGGGTCAGCGACAGCGCAAATGCACGCAGGGCAGGCAGGTGGTCAACCAGCTCATCCCTTGGGGACAGGTCGGTTGCCAGTTTTTCTGCAGGCGTTTCCGGATCAGACATGATGCTCACCCCTGTTCACGCAGCTGTTCCAGCAGGGCCAGAAGCTTATCGGGAATTTCCTGTTCGCTGTCCTGTTGGTAAACGCGCTTCAGATTTTCATCTATCTGCTTGTCCAGCGCAGCCCTTTTCCGCTCATCCCGCTTGCTAATCATATGCTCGTGTTTCCCGACAATCTTGTGCGCACGCCGCTCAACCGATAGATGGTGCACAGGTTCCATCACGGGTCGCAGTGATTGAGGTTTACATGTCATCTACCGATCTTGCCAAGTCCATCGGGCACGAACTTCCGTTTCTTCGGCGCTATGCCCGCGCATTGACCGGCAGTCAGGTTGCCGGCGACAGCTATGCCGCAGCAACGCTGGAAGCAATCATGGCTGAGCGCAGCATGCTGGACGGGGTGGATGTTCGCGTTGGACTGTTCCGGACTTTCCATACCATATGGCAGTCCAGCGGTCAGCCGGTTTCTGATGCCGATGGCGGGACCCGCGGGGCAAAGGCACAGGCGCACCTGTCACGGCTGACCCCGAATTCGCGTGAAGCACTGTTGCTGAATTCGATTGAAGGGCTGCGTCTGGACGAAATCGCAGCAATCATGCAGGTCAGCCAATCCGAAGCTGGTGACCTGATCCGGATCGCAATGGATGAAATGAGCCAGTCAATTCGCGGCAAGGTAATGATCATCGAAGATGAAACCATCATTGCAATGGATCTGAAAGGCATCGTGCAAGCCATGGGTCATGATGTCACCGGTGTGGCCCGCACCCATTCTGCCGCAATTCAGCTGGCCGGTGAGGCATGTCCCGATCTGATCCTTGCCGATATTCATCTGGCCGATGGATCTTCCGGTATTGATGCTGTAAATGAACTTCTCGGATCCATGGGTGAGTGTCCGGTGATTTTTGTTACGGCATTTCCGGAACGATTGCTGACCGGTGACCGTCCGGAGCCCGCCTTCCTGATTTCCAAACCCTATACCGAGGATCAGGTCAGTTCTGCACTGAGCCAGGCAATGTTCTTCGCCTCAACCGAGGGACTGGAGGCAACCTGACTACCAATCTTGGGATTTTCCTTGTTGCAACGCCGGGACTGGAGCAGCCTCTGGCCGATGAGACACATGCTGCGGGCTTCGCTGACCCGAAAATCGTACCGGGAGGGGTTGAAACCCGTGGTAACTGGTCCGATATCTGGCGTGCAAATCTGGTTTTGCGCTGTGCAACAAGGGTTCTGGTGCGCATAGGCGAATTCCGTGCTCTGCATCTTGCCCAGCTTGATAAACGTGCCCGCAAATTTCCTTGGGATCAGGTTCTGCACCCCGATATCCCCGTCCGGGTTGAAGCAACCTGTCGAAAGTCACGTATCTATCATGCAGGTGCCGCAGCCCAGCGGATTGAGCGGGCAATCCGGGAAGAACTGGGCGCACCAGTTACCCCCGACGCACAAATTGTCATCAAGCTGCGGATTGAAGACGATCTGGCTGTCATAAGCCTCGATTCCTCAGGTGAAAGCCTGCATAAAAGAGGTCATAAGGAAGCCGTTGCCAAAGCCCCGATGCGGGAAACAATGGCGGCCGCATTTTTACATGAATGTGGTTATCGCGGAACTGAGCCGGTTTTTGATCCAATGTGCGGGTCAGGTACGTTTATAATTGAAGCCGCCGAAATTGCCTCTGGCCTTTTTCCGGGTCGTAGCCGTAGCTTTGCTTTTGAAAAATTGGCAGGCTTCAATCCGGATTTATGGGCAACCATGAAGCAGGCTATTGATGGTAAAAAGCCGGAATTTCGCTGTTTCGGATCTGACCGTGACAGCGGTGCCATCAGGATGAGCCTTGCCAATGCCAGACGTGCAGGCATGCATAATTCATGCAGCTTTACCCAAGGTGCGATTGCAGATGCACAGCCACCGGAAGGGCCGCCGGGGCTGGTCATGATCAACCCTCCTTACGGGACGCGAATTGGCAATAAAGGCCCTCTTTTCGGGCTTCATGCCACAATGGGCGAAGTGCTGCGTAACCGTTTCAGGGGCTGGCGTGTCGGTATTGTTACCCCGGAAGGGGGGCTGGCAAAGGCAACCGGCCTGCCTTTTGATCCACCCGGTCCGATTATCGCTCATGGCGGATTGAAGGTCAGGCTTTATCAAACCCGCCCGCTTTAGGATCAGGACTTGTTCTGGCGTCATAGCCAGAAGATGACGGTTGCGGCGAGTGCGACGACGGAGAGGAAGACCTTGGGACACCTGTCGTAGCGGGTGGCAACCCGTCGCCAGTCCTTGAGCCTGGCGAACATGATCCCGATGCGGTTGCGGCGCTTGTATCGGCGCCTGTCGTATTTGACGGGATTGCCGCGCGACTTTCTGCCTGGGATGCAGGGATTTATCCCTCTGTTTTTCAACGCATCTCTGAGCCAATCAGCGTCATGGCCCCGGTCAGCCAGCAACCATTCCGCTTTGGGCAAGCTACCCAGCAGGGCCGCAGCGCCGGTGTAATCGCTGACTTGGCCTGCGGTCATGAAGAACCGGATCGGACGCCCATCGGCATCAGCGACGACATGCAGTTTGGTGTTCATGCCGCATTTC
>JBKEAB010000116.1:0-22902 GCA_047971845.1 Paracoccus sp. (in: a-proteobacteria)
ATGAATCTCAATACGTGCAGCACGCTCTAATCATCTGTTATGAACGGAATAACGAAGAATCAGTATACTCTGATTGCGGCCCATTTTCCGGTTTAGCGAGGCAATGTGCGGATTTTGAACCCGACGGTCATCAACGTGATCCTGTTTGTCACGGAAAACGGTTGCACATGATGTGCTCGAGGGCTGTGCGCTTCTGGAAAACTGGCAATCGCCGCCCAAAGGTGCCGCCATGGTCATGGATAGCGCCTATGATTATGAAGGTGATGAAACCCGGCAATCTACAAGCGTCGCAATGGACCTGTCACGGTTTGACGCCGCTACGGTTGCTTACTTAAGCGACCTTTCTTTCGAAGGTCAAGGGGCTTTTCAGCCGAGAGCTGAATGCCTGCGTCGCGGATTGTGGAATCCATTGATGTATTTGAAGATGGCGATCTCAGCGTCGCGTTCGTCAGGATCGTTGCCACAACAGTTCAGCTTTGATCGCCTTGAAGAAGGTTTCGACCGCTGCGTTGTCGTAGCAATTTCCGGTTCCACTCATCGACACTTGGAAGCCATGCTGGCGCAAGATTTTCTGGTAGTCGTGTGAACAATATTGGCTCCCGCGTTCCGTATGATGGATGCACCCCTTAGGCGGTTGCCATAAAGCGATGGCCATATTCAACGTACGGATTCCACAGATCCGCGATCTTGTGTTCGAGATCGGACTGGACGGTTGGTTTCTCAGGGTTGTGTCGATCATGCTGGATCCAACGGCTTAGTGACGAGAAGCCGATCCCTAAATCAGCGGCCACTTGTTTACGCGGAAGCCCGCTTGTTAACGCCAAACACACTGCTTCTGCGCGAAATTCTGGGGTTGATTTCAATGCCATCGCATGCCTCCCCTTTGTAGCAAAATACCAAGCCAGAGGAGTGGAACAATTCCGTAACAGGTCCAATCCCGAGCACGTCGATCTTGGGGTGCCGTGTCGCGCGGGAACTTGCCACTCTGATCGAACGGTGCGGCAGGTCGGGCATGATTGTCAGTGATAATGGGACGGGACCTCGAATGCGATCCTGGAATGGTGCGCCGAGAACCGGATCGAATGGCACTGCATTGCGCCGGGCAAACCGATGCGAGACACGATTTCGTGGAGAGTTTCAATGGCCGCATGCGGGATGAGTTTCTCAATGAGACCCTGTTCCGCAACCCCGCGCATGCCTTGGGTGACCGATTATAACACAACAAGGCCGCATTCGTGGCTCGGATACCAGACACCTGCAGGCTTCGCCCTGAATATGACAATCGCAATCGCCCGTTCCGCTGCGCGAGATGAAAGCTCCGGGCGCCAATCGACGTAAATAGCCACCGGGCTCCGGTCGCGGCCGGATGAAAGTGCAGTGGCAGGTCAAAAAGCTCATTCCACGCATTATCATACCGCCATTGACATTATACTTCCATTGACGCCCAGACGGGGAATCATGTTTTCAAACTGCGTTGAGGACCGACGTCTTCAGCAGCTTGTTTGTGTGTTTCAGGCTGTGGCGGGTGTACTGGTCCCGATTTCCTGCGCCAGGGACAGGAACCCGGAAATATAATCAATGTCTTCATCCCCTCGTCGCACACCAATGTGCAATGCCTTGTCCAGCCCGAGGGGAAGGGCGCGGACCGGTAGTCCTGCGCCTTCTTCATGCAGGGTCCAGTCGGGCAGGGCGCTGATGCCACGCTTTGCGGCAACCAGTTGCAGCATCATGTCGGTTGTCTCGACCGTGCGATGCTGACGGGGCAGGCAGTTTGCCGGTGCAAGGAAACGGGTAAAGATATCCAGACGTTCTGGTGCGACGGGGTAGGTGATCAGGGTTTCACCTGTCAGGTCCTGCGGGGTGGCAGGGCCGCGTATCGGATGGTTTTCATGCAGGGCCAGAACCAGTTCGTAATCGAAAACCCGTGTGTAATGGATGCCGGGCAGGTCCAGCGGGTCCGGAGTGATCAGCAGGTCGATCTCATGTCCGAGAAGCGCACCAATCCCGCCAAACCGGAAGGCGGTGCGCAGGTCCAGATCCACATCCGGCCATTTTGCCAGATAGGGGGCTATTACCTTCATCAGCCATTGCTGGCATGGATGGCATTCCATTCCTGCCCGTAATGTTCCCCGGTGGCCTTGTGCATATTCGGCCAGAACCCGTTCAGCATGATCAATCTGGGGTAATATCCGCTGAGCCAGAGCCAGAAGAAACTCGCCCGCCTGAGTCAGCCGCAAGCCACGGCCGTCCTTCTGCCAGACCCTCAGCCCATGCCGTTCTTCGAATTTTCGGATCGTATGACTGAGCGCCGACTGGGTGAGGTTCAGCCGATCAGCTGCCGCTGTGACGGAACCAAGGCGGTTCACCTCCCGCAGGATGGAAAGATGTTGTCGGTCCAGCATGCCCCCTCCATTCACCGCTGATCAATACTTCCCGGTCGGGAAATATTCAGACATGATGCAGCCGGAGAGGTCTGCATCATGCGGTTTCATTATCTGGACCGGATCATGCCCATGATTTCACGGGTCCGTGCCACGATAGGTGCCGAAATCGTTTCTGCCTTTCCGGCCCCGATACCAAGGATACGGTCGATTTCTGCCGGATCGGACAGGAATTCACCCATTCGGGTCGAGATCGGAGAAAGGACTGAAACCGCAACCTCTGCCAGTGCCGGTTTGAAAGCTCCGAATCCCTGACCTTCAAACCGGCCGAGGACTGCGTTCTGGGTTTCGCCTGACAGTGCGGCATAAATATTGATAAGGTTACGCGCCTCGGGGCGATCTTTCAGACCCTCCATGCTGCTAGGCAGGGGCTCTGCGTCGGTGCGTGCCTTGCGGAACTTTTGTGCTATCGTGTCAGCATCGTCTGTCAGATTGATACGGCTCATATCCGATGGATCCGACTTTGACATCTTCTTCGATCCATCGCGCAGCGACATGACGCGGGTGGCCGGGCCTTCGATAACAGGTTCGGGCATAGGGAAAAAGTCCACGTCGTAATCGTGGTTGAATTTGGCGGCGATGTCCCGGGTCAGTTCGAGGTGCTGCTTCTGATCCTCGCCTACCGGGACATGCGTTGTGTGATAGGCAAGAATGTCCGCTGCCATCAGCGAAGGATAGGCCAGAAGGCCCAGACTGACACGTTCGGCGTTGGCACCGCCCTTGTCCTTGAACTGGGTCATCCGGTTCATCCAGCCCAGCCGGGCCACGCAGTTCAACAGCCATGCAAGTTCCGCATGGGCCGGGACCTGGCTCTGGTTGAACAGCACTGAACGGGTCGGGTCGATTCCTGCTGCCATGAAGGCAGCCGCAGCCTCGCGGGTTTGCTGGCGCAGTGCTTCAGGGTCCTGCCAGACGGTGATGGCATGCAGATCGACCAGGCAATAGATCGTTTCAATACCTTCATCCTGACGTTCGACAAAGCGACGCAATGCGCCAAGGTAATTGCCGAGCGTCAGATGGCCAGAGGGCTGGATGCCGGAAAAGATACGGGTGTTCTTGGCTTCGGTCATGGCACGCCTGCTTGGAAAATTCTTACAAGTGGCTTAACCCTCGGTGAAACCGGGCGCAACCGCCCTGAACAGGAGACCGATATGCGCCCCGGATATGACGAATCGCCGATCAATGCCCTGCCACCCGTTGTCTGGGCCGTTGCCTTGCCGATGATTGCGGCAGAGATCGTCTTCGGTCTTGGCCGGATTGGAATGATTGGTGGGGCTGAAGGACTTGGCCTGCGCCAGAATGCGGTTGGGATGATGGCTTATTTTCCACAGATTCTGTCACAGATATGGCAGCTTGGTACATTTGATCTATGCCAGACAGTGCGGGTGTTGACCTATCCCTTTATCCACTGGTCTTTTACCCATGCGCTGTTTGTGATCGTTTTCACCTTGGCGCTTGGCAAGATGGTGGCAGAGCAGTTCCGGCCATGGGCCTTTATCGCATTGTTTTTTGGTGCCGCCGTGGGTGGCGCTGCCATCTATACGGTCTTTGGGCTTCTGGCCGGTATCAATCTTGTCCCACTGGTTGGGGGCTATCCGGCGGTTTACGGTCTGGTCGGCGCCTTTACCTTCCTGCTATGGATGCGTCTTGGAATGGTTCATGCCAACCGGATGCGGGCCTTTTCACTGATTGGCATGTTGCTTCTGTTCCAGCTGATTTTCGGATTGTTGTTTGGCAATGCCGGATATGCCTGGATTGCCGAAGTGGGGGGATTCGCCGCCGGTTTCATGCTCAGCTTTCTTCTGGTCCCGGGTGGCTGGGCGCATGCCATGGCCGCAATCCGGCGGCGTTAACCGGTCCAATCCGGTTTGCGCTTTTCCAGAAAGGTGTTGATACCTTCATCCGTGGCAGGCAGCATCATGTTTGCGCACATTGTATCGGCCGCAATTTCGTAGGCATCTGCAATGCCATGCGGAACCTGTTCATGAAAACTGCGCTTGCCCATGGCAACGGCGGCAGGAAGCTTTCCGGCAATTTTCTGTGCCAGTGTCATGGTTTCCGTCTCCAGCTTGTCGGCAGCCGTGGTGCGGTTGATGAGGCCAAACCGCATGGCTTCGGTTGCCGTGATGAAATCGCCGGTTACCAGCATTTCGAACGCTGTCTTATGCGGGATGGCCCGCGACAGAGCGACCGCAGGGGTTGAGCAGAACAAGCCGGTATTAATACCATTTACGCCAAATTTTGCGGTCTTGGCCGCAATGGCCATGTCGCAGGACGCGACAAGCTGACAACCGGCTGCGGTAGCCACGCCTTGGACTTCGGCGATCACGGGTTGGGGTAGGGAGGTAATCAGCTGCATCAGTTGGCTGCATCCCTCGAACAGAGCCTTGTATCCTGCACGCCCTCCGTCGGGATTGTCCCGTGCCGCTTGCATCTGGCGCAGATCGTGACCGGCGCAGAAAGCTTTACCGGTTGCTGCGATGATAATGACGCGGGTATTTTCTTCGGCACTGACTGCGGCAAGAGTCGTGAAGAGGGTTGCGATCATTTCTGCTGACAGGGCATTGAGGTTTTGCGGATTGTTCAGCATCAGCCGTGCTACATGCCTGGTATCGTTACGTAAGATCAGATCCGACATTGTTGTTTTCCTTTCCGGGTTCAGCACAACATAGGCGTAAACTGAAAGGGGAGGAAAGTATGGGATTGCAAATGGATGCCGTTGCGCTGAACGCCTTTCTGGCCGAGGAATTCTCGCAGATGGCTCTGGGGTTCAGTATTCTGGAGGTCAATGAAGAAGGGTTGATTGCGCGACTATGTGTCGATGAGCGGCATTTGCGGCCGGGCGGTACGGTGTCGGGGCCTACGATGTTTGGTCTGGCGGATCTGGCCATTTATTGTGTGGTCCTGTCTCGGGTCGGATGTGTGCCGCTGGCTGTGACGACGAATGCGTCCATTGATTTCATGCGCAAGCCCGAAGCGGGTCGGGATATGCGTGCTGAATGCCGTATGCTGAAGCTGGGACGGAAACTTGCCATTGCTGATGCTCTGATTTTTTCCGAGGGCCAGAGTGAACCGGTTGCCCGCTGCTCCATGACCTATGCGATTCCGCCTCAGGTCAGCCGGGATCAGGACCTGTCTTTAGGTAAATAAATACCTATTTTATAATATATTGATAATAATATATAAAATAAGCATCAATGTACTTGACCTTGGTCGTGTGATTCCGGATATACCGGCATCTCGAATTTGAACCCCTAAAAGGGCAGCGATATGAAGACCTACACCGCAAAACCGGCGGAGATCGAGAAGAAGTGGATCATGATCGATGCCGAGGGCATCGTTCTGGGTCGTCTGGCCTCGGTCGTGGCCATGCGCCTGCGTGGCAAGCACAAGCCGACCTTCACCCCGCATATGGATATGGGTGACAATGTCATTGTCATCAACGCCGACAAGGTGCAGATGACCGGTGCCAAGCGTGATGACAAGAAGTATTACTGGCACACCGGCCATCCGGGCGGCATCAAGCACCGGACCGCACGCCAGATCCTGGAAGGCCAGCACCCTGAGCGTGTCGTCTATAAGGCTGTTGAGCGCATGATCTCGCGTAACAAGCTGGGCAAACAGCAAATGACCAATTTGCGCGTCTATGCTGGTGCTGAACATCCGCATGAGGCACAGCAGCCCGAAGTGCTGGACGTTAAGTCCATGAACAAAAAGAACAGCCGGAGCGCGTAATCATGGCCGAAGATATCAAATCCCTCGACCAGCTCAAGGAAGTGGTCACGGAAACTGCGGCTCCGGCTGCAACTGAATTTGCTGCCGCCGCTGCTCCGCGCGAACCTGTTCGTGATGAATTTGGCCGTGCATATGCAACCGGTAAGCGCAAGGATGCTGTTGCTCGCGTTTGGGTCAAGGCAGGTTCGGGCAAGGTCAACGTCAATGGCAAGGATATGTCCGAATACTTTGCCCGCCCAGTGCTGCAGATGATTCTGCGACAGCCTTTCGATGTGGCAGGCGTTGCTGGTCAGTACGATGTTTACGCAACAGTAACTGGTGGCGGCTTGTCCGGTCAGGCCGGTGCCGTCAAGCATGGTATCTCGAAAGCCCTGCAGTTGCACGAACCCAGCCTGCGCGCAGCCCTGAAGGCTGCCGGTTTCCTGACCCGTGACAGCCGTGTGGTCGAACGGAAAAAATACGGTAAAGCCAAGGCTCGTCGCAGCTTCCAGTTCTCGAAACGCTGAGGCGACGACAGGGACACGGCGGGGTCAAACTCTCAGATCCCGGGACCCGGAAACAGAAGGCGCGGCCCCCGGGTCGCGCTTTTGCATTACAGCTCAGGATTTTTCTCCATCCGGGATTGGATGTTCACGGGCAGAAACCGGCCAACGATGATATCGATATTATCCTTGCTGTTTGGTCTGCCCTTCAATGAGAAACAGCATGGGGCTGTCATTCCAGATCAGCAGGGTATTATGATCCGGAACGCCACCTGATCCTGCAAGGACGCAGTGACTTCACGCTGGCCATGGGCATCATATTGAATTTGTTGGTTTGGTGTGATTCAGGCTGTGCAAGCGACCTGATCAATGGGCAATCTTTCTGGGCAGATGGAGCGTCTGTAGCTGTTCTTATCGTAAGATAACGAGGATCAGAAAATAATCCGGGGGGCTGACGGACAGTGACAAGAGCTGATGGATGCCGGTCGGTACGATGAGGCCAAATTCATGGAAAAACCTGCAATGCGTAAATAGATTTAGTACGCTGATGAACAGGCTGTATCCGGGTCCGGAGTAGTTTGGCGTATGTCTGCTGGTCCGCACTCTTCAGGGCGACGAGGTGTGTGGGACGGGCGTTGTACAGTCTTGTGTCAGGATTTGTAGAAACCTGCTTGCAGGCGAACTGTTCGTCACTGCGATCTGCACCGCTGTGTGCTTGAATCTCTGTTGGCTTGTTTGTCCGATCATTCATGCTCTCAAGTAATCGGGTATTATGATGCCAATGCAAGTTCAGTATACTGGACAGTACCTTCAACATCAGGCAGGTTCGGATCACCAGACGCGATCAGATGTAATTGATACATAACAGCGATCCGGTCTTTATTCTTCTGAAGGGAAGGTGAGAGACTGGACAGCGACCCGAACGGAATTCGTTGCGGCTGCTTCCTTCCGGACCTGACCGGGTTGGCGAAGTGTTCGCCCGCGCCAGCCTCTCATGAATTAGATAAGCGGGTTGGAACCCGGATGCAAGCCCTGCCATTCAGGCGGATGTATCAGAACTTTATATGCAGGTGCTGAAATCCGGGCCCGGTCAGTCCGGCGGGTGATGCGGGCAGGGGGCAGGCTGCCGGATTGGCATCGGGTGCCGTATCAAAGCAGGCGATGGCTCCGTTCGGGGCCGACAGGCGAAAGAACGGCTTGTCTGACAGGTCAGTGAATGTGGTTTGGGTCAGGTGTCGGGCAATGATATCCCGTACCCGGGTACGGGCGTAATCGGGAAGCTGGCAGGTTTTCCCCGCAGTAATGGGCGCGTAAAGTGGAACGCCCGACAGGCGATAGCTGTTGCTGATCAGCAGAAAACGATCCGTGGGGGCAACTGTTTGTCCATCATGTCGTAATGCCCGGATGCGTGTTTCGCCATCGGGCAGGCGGGTGCCGTCGATATCAAAGGCAGGTGCGCGTGACAGGTCGATTTCGTATTCCAGCCCGGCGATAATGTCGAATAGAAAGCCAGGCATGAGGTTGTTGATCAACGGTTGTGGTCTGAGTGCACCAGGTCCGGGATCTCCGGACAGTTGAAGGAACAGGGTTGCTGCGCGTTCCAGCCATTCAGAAACTTCTGCCCCATCAACGCATATTGCGGATACATGATTGGAAAATGGGTAAAGCGCTGACAGATCTGCCCGGCGGAAAGGACCTGGTGGAATGGTGATGAAATGTTCAGGCCCGCCCCGCCCGCCTGTCCGGAAAGGTGCGCATGCAGTCAGAACCGGCAATTCGTTCCGGGGCATGGTTTCGGCAATGTGACTGCGCAGGGCTGATTCAATCAGCCGTAGTCCGGTATCGGCACCAAGCAACGCATAGTGGCTGGAGACCGGCACCGTAATCCGACCTATGGGGGTGTTGATTCGTTCCTCTGTTACCAAAGGTATATTTGAGATGGTGGCAACAAGCCGTGGGCATGGAATTTTGGCGGCAGGCAGAATTTCGGCGTTGCGGCATGTGATCTGCCAGTGACCCGGACAACCCTGCAGTTCCAGCGTTACTGCGGCCAGATGTGATCCGTTGAAACCGGATTCGACGATGACGGCATGTCCGGGGTAGGCAGGGTGTATGGCTGTCTCATGAGTGTGTCCGGCAATGACGGCATTAACGCCGGGGATGGCGGCGATGGCTCCGGCTGCATTTTCGGCCCGTGCTGGAACACCTTTGCCAAATCCGCCATGGCTGAGTGCAATGATTACTTCGACACCACGCGCCCGGAGTGATGAAACTGCCCGTTTTGCTGACGCAACGACATCATCGGTATGCAGATCGTGGGTAAGATCAGGTTCCCAGATGACCGTCTGAGGGGGTATGACGCCGAATACCCCAACTATTACAGGATGAGGCCGGCCCTCGCTGTCATGCATCTGGCGCGACAGCAGGATTGTTTCAGACCAGAGCGGAGGCGTCTCAATCAGACCGGCATTGGCCAGGGTGACCGGATAGCTGGCATTGCGCAGGACCTGACGCAGAAAGGTCACACCATGGGCAAAATCGTGATTGCCAAGTGTGGCGGCATCAAAGGCCAGTGCATTGAGCGCCGCAACCGCCGGATGAGTATCGTGAAGCCCCAGCCCGGTACGGGCAATTTCATCAGCCAGCGGGGTACCCTCAATCAGGTCGCCATTATCGAATAGTAAAACATTCTGGTGATATTCCCGCTCGGCAGCAATCAGAGGGGCCAGACGGGCGAGTCCGCCAGCCCCCGCACCGGTTCCAAGGTTCATATGCAGGTCGGTTGTGGCCAGAATGCGGAGTGACAGGGTAGAGTGCCGAATCCTTTCCTGATCTGTGATTGTTTTGGTCAGTGGGGATCCGTCAGGCATAATATCTGATTCAAACTTGTATAAATAAACAGGTATAGATCTTGTGAAACAGCCTAGGCGCTAACCTGTGTTCCGTGCAACTATAGATTGCGTTTAGGATTACACCGGATAAACTGCTGCCTTGCATGATCCTGTCCGGTTCACTATCGAGCAATGAGAATGTCGAACCATTATAATCTGTCATGAAATTTTCCACCCGTATCGACGAAGAAATTCCTGCTGAGCGTATGTTTGATTCGATCTCGAATTTTGATCGGACTGAACGGATTTTGCTGCGCCGCGGGGTGTCCGTAAAACATGTTGATAACATGGCGGCTGGTGCGCGTGCCTGGGATCTGTCCTTTGACTGGCGAGGACAGAAACGGGAATTGCGCATGGTCCTGGTCCAGTTCGATCGCCCGGAACATCTGGCGCTGAAAGGACAATCTACACCATTTGATATACGTCTTGACCTGTCGGTGGTGGCGCTGTCGCGCAAAAAATCGCGCCTGATCTTTGAACTCGAGGTCAAACCGCGCAACATGCGTGCACGTCTGGCGCTCCAAACTGCGAAACTGGGTAAATCCCAGCTTGATCGCCGGATTACACGTAAGGTCAATGAATTTGTTACTGATCTGATTACCTGAATATCAGTCCATTAGAAAAAGCTATTATATAAGGGTATCAACTAGGCTGGATCTGGGCCTTGTTGATACTTAATCACCTTGAGATATCGCCGACCGGCGGAAACCGTTGTCCCGACGGACCAAAGGTTGATCATGTATTAACAATCAGATCGGACCATCAAAAAAGTGGGGCCGATCAGGCGAATGTCGGTTACTCCTCAACCCGCAAGAATGCTGGAACTACTTCAGGCCGCTGGCTATGTCGCAGGTTAAAGGTTCAACACTTATTTTCAGGACATAAAGAGGATCGTTTTAATGTGAGTCGGCGGTCTTGGCGGGCCCTAACCTGTTTCGCGCCTGTTCCACGCGTAGCGGATCGGCAGGATAGACGCCGAGAATATTCACCATTGAGGTAAAATATCGCAGTTCATCCAATGCCAGCCGGACATTCCTGTCATCCGGATGACCTTCAATATCGGCATAAAACTGCGTTGCGGTGAATACGCCATCGACCATGTAGCTTTCCAGTTTGGTCATGTTCACGCCATTGGTCGCGAATCCACCCATTGCCTTGTAAAGAGCTGCCGGGATGTTGCGGACCCGGAAGACAAAGCTGGTCATCATGATATCTGATTCGCCGGTACTGTTGGTCCGGCGTGCGAAATCCGGTTCGCGGGACATGATGAGAAAACGTGTCGTATTATTCTGGCGATCTTCGATTTCATCGGCCAGCCGGTCGAGACCATAGATTTCGCCGGCAAGGGGGGCAGCCAATGCGGCAATATGGTCCTGGCCCTGTTCTGCGACGATCTTGGCCGAACCTGCCGTATCTGGTCCGGTCATGCCGCGGATACCATGCTGACGGAGGAAGTTCCGGCATTGTCCCAGAAGAACTGTGTGACTCATTGCGTCAGTGACCCGCTCCAGAGAGGTGCCCGGAACCGCCAGCAGGCTGATATGTACACGAACAAAAGCCTCGTCGATAATATACAAACCGGATTCGGGCAGGAGATGATGAATATCCGCAACTCTTCCATAGGTTGAGTTTTCGACTGGCAACATTGCCAGATCCGCTTCACCTGCACGAACAGATTCGATAACCTCTTCGAAGGTGCGACAGGGAAGGGCATCCATATCTGGCCGGGCCTCGCAGCAGGCCTGATGGCTGTAAGCGCCGGGTTCGCCCTGAAAGGCGATGCGGTTGGTCTGTCTGATCATCTTCGTGTCATCCGGACGACAGGTCAGTGATTGGGGGAAGAACTATACCTTGATCCGACCGAAGGAAAGCGGATAGATACGCGCAGAAATTTGAACACTACCTAGCGGGGACGGCAAATGTTCAACACTATGACCATCACCAAGACGGCGGGTGCGCTGATCGGTTCGTTACTGGCGTTTCTGCTGCTGTTCTGGGCTGGAGACTCGTTGTATCAGGTTGGGGCTGAGGGTGGTCATGATGGTGAAGAACACGCTCAGGCCTATACGATTCCGGTAGAAAGTGCCGGCGGCGATGATGAGGCGGAAGCCGAAGAGGAAATCGACTTTGCCACGCTCATGGTTTCGGCGGATGTGGCTGCCGGTGAAAAGGTTTTTGGGAAATGTAAAGCCTGCCACAAGGTTGATAGTTCCGATGGGGTTGGTCCGCACCTGAATGGTGTTGTCAACCGCGCAGTGGCCAGTGTGTCTGGCTTTGGCTATTCTGATCCGATGGTTGCCCATGCCGGTGAGGCTCCTGAATGGACACCCGAAGCATTGCAGGAATTTCTGTCTGACCCGAAGGGGATTGTTCCTGGCACCAAGATGTCCTTTGCTGGCCTGCCCAAGGCGCAGGATCGTGCAAATCTGATTGCATATCTGGAATCGCAGCCCTGATAATCCGTTCCGGATATCCATGTATCATGACGCCCGGCCCTTGGTCGGGTGTCGCCATTTTTATTATCACGAAAACGCTGATTGATCCCGGCAGGGCCTCTGCCTTAGCCTGACGGGCAGTAACGTGTGAAGGATACCATGAACCGAACATCCCGATTTGCCGCCATGTCTTTTGCCGTCTTGTCCAGCCCGCTCTGGGCGCAGGACACTGGGCCGGACACCATGGCTGAAACTCAGTCAGATGAGGCCGGAAAGGAAGAGATCACTGTCACGCATGCCATTACATCATTTGGTGAACCGGAATTGCCCGCCGGTTTCGAACATTTGCGGTATGTCAATCCGAATGCTCCAAAAGGTGGTGAGATTTCCATCTCTTATCCAGGCAGCTTCGACAGCTATAATCCGTTTACCGTCAAGGGGCGGGCGGAGGTTCTGTCAAGCTTCATGCTGGAAGATCTGATGACGAGCACGGCTGATGAGGTCGGTGCTCTTTACTGTCTGCTTTGTGAAACGGTGGAGTTTCCCGAAAGCCGTGACTGGGCGGTCTTTACCTTGCGGGCAGAGGCAAAATTTTCCGATGGGACACCGGTTACCGCTGATGATGTCCTGTTCAGCTATGAGGTATTGCGCGACAAGGGTCTGTCATCCTTCAGAGCCGTGATCGCACAATCTGTTGCCGGGGCAGGGGTCCTTGACGGGCAGCGGATCCGTTTCGATTTCGTGCCTGGCTATCCGCGTCGTGATGTCGTGCAGTCGGTTGCGGTTCTGCCGGTTTTCTCCCGAAAGGATTTCGAGGAAAACGACCGTGAACTTGGGGATAGTCAGTCGAAGCCGTTTCTGGGGTCTGGTCCCTATATGTTCGATCATGCCGATATGGGTCGCAGTTCAGTCTGGAAGCGGAATCCGGATTACTGGGGCAACGATTTACCGATCAATCGCGGCAGGCATAATTTCGACCGTATCCGTGTCGAATATTTCGGTGATGGTGATGCAGCCTTTGAAGGCTTCAAGGCCGGTGAATATACTTTCCGGCATGAGAACTCATCGCTCAACTGGGCAACGGGTTATGATTTTCCCGGTATCCGGAATGGAACTGTCATCAAGGCTGATATTCCAACTGGCGACAAAGCTCCGGCTCAGGGTTTCTTCTTTAACCTGAGGCGGGAAAAGTTCCAGGATCCGCGTTTACGTGAAGCCATCGGATTACTGTTCAATTTTGAGTGGTCGAACAAGACACTGTTTTATGATCTCTACGCACGTACAACATCATTCTGGGAAAACAGTGAATTGATGGCAAAAGGTAAACCTGATGAGGCAGAACTTGCATTGCTGACACCGCTTGCTTCTGACTTGCCGGAAGGGGTGCTGACTGAAGATGCTGTATTACCGCCAGTCAGCGGGGACCGTCAGCTTGACCGGGGAAATCTGCGCAAGGCTGCGGCTCTTCTGGATGAGGCAGGCTGGGAAACCGGCAGTGACGGGATGCGCCGGAATGCAAATGGAGATCTTCTGACCATTGAATTCTTGGAAAACTCGCCAATGTTTAATCGTATTATCAATCCATTCATAGAAAATCTTCGAAAAACCGGAATTGATGCGAAGCTTGTTCTGGTGGATGGCAGTGAATTCGAGACACGGCGTTACAGGTTTGATTATGATATTGTCGTGACGCATTCCCTGACGGATATGCTGGTCGGGGACGGACTTTATCAGGTCTTTGGTTCGCAAGGGGCGGATAATGTCTTCAATGCAGCGGGCATATCAAATCAGGCTGTCGACAGCCTGATCGCGTCTGCGGTCGCCGCAGAAACCCATGAAGATATGCTTACCGCCGTTCATGCGCTTGACCGGGTATTGCGAGCCATGCGGCCATGGGTGCCTAACTGGTATAATCCAAATCTGAACATTGCCTATTATGATCAGTACGAATACCCGGATCAGCTGCCCCCCTATCTGAATGCCGATCCGTCACATCGTTGGTATCTTGATTTCTGGTGGTATAACGCTGAAAAAGCCGAAAAGCTTAGAAAAGCGGGAGCGCTGCGTTAAGCAGCCAGTAAGACACAGGCAAGAGGCGAAAAGCATGGCAGCCTATATTCTGCGGCGCTTGCTGCTGGTCATACCGACATTGATCGGGATCATGCTGGTGAACTTCACCCTGATCCAGTTTGTGCCGGGGGGACCGATTGAGCAGATCATTGCGCGGGTGCAGGGGGAAGGTGATACTTTCGCCAACCTGTCAGGTGGTGGTGGCGATAGTAGTGGCGGGGTTCAGTATGCCGGGGCACAGGGGCTGCCGCCTGAACTTCTTTCCGAGCTTGAACTGGAAATGGGTTTTGCCGAAATCGTCTGTAATCCGGAATATCGGGGTCAGCCTGACCTGAAGGCCGAAGAATGCCGGAAGGAGCCGATCAGAACGATTCGTCGTTTCGGCATCATGATGGGCAAGTACCTGACCTTTGATTTCGGTGAAAGCTGGTTCCGGTCTGGCAGTGTCACCAGCGAAGTGTTCAAGGCGCTGCCGGTCTCCATCACGCTGGGGCTGTGGTCGACGCTGCTGGCCTATCTGATCTCGATCCCGTTGGGGATCCGTAAAGCGGTCAGGGATGGGACGCCGTTCGATACATGGACATCGGGGATCATCGTTGTGGCCTATGCGATCCCGGCCTTTCTGTTTGCGGTCCTTCTGATCACGCTGTTTGCGGGTGCCACATACTGGAAGATATTTCCACTGCGCGGGCTGACCAGCAGCAATTTTGAAACACTTTCGCTGTTTGGCAAGGTCAAGGATTACCTGTGGCATATCATCCTGCCGGTGACGGCGATATCCATTTCAGGTTTTGCCACGCTGACCTTGCTGACCAAGAACAGCTTCCTGGACGAGATCAACAAGCAGTATGTGATGACTGCCCGTGCCAAGGGGCTGACAGAACGTCGTGTTCTTTATGGTCATGTCTTCCGCAATGCCATGCTGATTGTGATTGCCGGGCTGCCGGCCATGCTGCTGGCCATCCTGTTTGGTTCGTCAATCCTGATCGAGACGATCTTTTCGTTGCCGGGGTTAGGTCGGCTTGGCTTTGATGCCGTGGTTCAGCGTGATTATCCGCTGGTTTTCGGCACGCTTTATATCTTTGGCCTGATGGGGCTGCTGATCGGGATTCTGTCTGATCTGATGTATGTACTGGTCGATCCGCGCATTGATTTTGAAAAGAGGGCGGGCTGATCATGGCTATGTCGGAGCTCAACCATCGCCGCTGGCGTAATTTCAGGACCAATCGCCGTGCCTTCTGGTCGGCTATCATTTTCCCGATTCTGTTTATGATCTCACTTTGTGCGGAATATGTGGCCAATGACAAACCAATCATCGTTTCCTATCGTGGTGACTGGTATTTCCCGATCAACAAATTTTATCCGGAAACCGCATTTGGCGGGGACCTGGATATTGAGGCGATCTACAAGGATCCGGCAGTGCAGTGCCTGATTATATCGGGCGGACGTGAGGAGTGTTGGGACGAGGATCCCGAATCCTATATTGAGACTGTCCGTGACGGTCGTGCAGGTGTTCCCGAAGCGGAAAGGGGCTGGATGGTTTGGCCGGTCATTCCCTACCATTACCGGACAACCAATAATGTCGGTCCCGCGCCATCTGCGCCTGATGGCGATCACTGGCTGGGTACGGATGCGACCTCCCGCGATGTGACGGCCCGGCTGATCTATGGCTTTCGTGCCTCAATCCTGTTCACCCTGATCGTGACAGGAATCGCATCGGTCGTCGGGGTCACGATGGGGGCTATTCAGGGCTATTTCGGGGGACGTACCGATATCATGCTGCAACGGCTGATGGAGATCTGGCAGAATACACCGGTTCTTTATGTCATCATCATCATGTTTGCGGTTTTCGGACGAAGCTTCTGGCTTTTGATCCTGATTATGATTCTGTTCAGCTGGCCGGCTCTTGTGGGGGTGGTTCGGGCAGAGTTCCTGCGTGCCAGAAATTTCGAATATGTCCGTGCAGCCCGTGCCCTGGGGGTCAGTGACCGCAAGATCATGTTCCGCCACATCCTGCCCAATGCGATGGTTGCAACGCTGACAATGCTGCCCTTTATCGTCACGGGTACGATTTCCACGCTGGCGGCGCTCGATTACCTTGGCTATGGCCTGCCACCCGAAGCTCCAAGTCTGGGTCAGCTGGCACTCGTTGCCAAGCAGAACCTGAATGCACCCTGGCTTGCATTTACCGCATTCTTTACCTTTGCCATCATGCTGTCGCTTCTGATCTTCATCTTCGAAGGTATTCGTGACGCATTCGATCCCCGAAAGACTTTCAAATGAGCGGAGCGGATCTGAAGCGGACCGGGACGACGTCGCCATCCCTGGCCATTGATCACCATGCCGGAGAGCGTCCGGACGATGTCGTTCTGGATGTTAGTGACCTGCGCATCAGCTTTCATCAGGATGGCAAGGTTATCCCGGCTGTCCGTGGGGTCAGCTTTCAGGTTGGCCGGGGGAAAACCGTTGCTCTGGTCGGTGAATCCGGTTCCGGAAAGTCGGTTACAGCGCTGTCTACTGTTCAGCTGCTGGGCAGCTCAGCGCAGCTGGAAGGACGGATCACCTATGACGGGCAATCACTTGTCGGAATGTCGGAATCTGCTTTGCGCGATATTCGCGGTAATGATATCAGCTTTATCTTTCAGGAACCGATGACCTCACTGAACCCGCTCCACACGCTGGAACGGCAGCTTTCCGAAAGTCTTGCCCTGCATCAGGGGCTGAAAGGTACGGCTGCGCGGACCCGGATCATTGAACTTCTGAACCGGGTTGGTATCCGCGATCCGGAAACGCGACTTGCCGATTATCCGCATCAGCTTTCAGGGGGACAGCGTCAGCGGGTGATGATTGCCATGGCGCTTGCCAATGCTCCGGATCTGCTGATTGCCGATGAGCCGACAACGGCGCTTGATGTGACGATACAGGCACAGATCCTCGATCTTCTGACCGAACTGAAACGGGATGAGGGATTGTCGATGCTGTTCATCAGCCATGATCTGGGGCTGGTACGCCGCATTGCTGACCGGGTTTGTGTGATGAAAGACGGAAAAATCGTCGAACAGGGGCCTGCTGAAACGATATTCAGCGACCCACATCATCCCTATACCCAAAAGCTTCTGAAGGCTGAGCCGACTGGCGGGGCCTTGCCACTGTCGGAAGCTGCCAAGCCTGTCATCAGCACCGATAATCTGAAAGTCTGGTTTCCGATCAAGCGTGGCTTGCTGCGCAGCACTGTCGGTCATGTAAAGGCCGTGAACGGGGCAAGCCTGTCCGTCCGTGAGGGGGAAACGCTTGGACTTGTCGGTGAATCCGGCTCTGGCAAGACAACGCTCGCCCTTGCGATCATGCGGCTGATCGAAAGTGAAGGGCCGATTTTGTATCTGGGCCAGGACATATCGGGTTGGAGATCGCGGCAATTGCGTAAGCTGCGCCGGGATATGCAGATTGTCTTTCAGGACCCTTTTGGCAGCCTGTCCCCACGGATGACTGTGGAACAGATCATTTCCGAAGGGCTGGGGGTGCATGGTGTGGATGCAGGTCGGAACCGGCGTGAAATGGTTATGGAAGTCATGTCTGAGGTTGGTCTGGATCCGGACAGTATGCATCGGTATCCTCACGAATTTTCCGGTGGGCAACGTCAGCGCATTGCGATTGCGCGGGCCATGATTCTGCGGCCGAAAGCTGTTGTTCTGGATGAGCCGACAAGCGCACTTGATATGACCGTGCAGGTTCAGATCGTGGACCTGTTGCGTGGGCTGCAACAAAAACATGGGCTGGCCTATCTGTTCATCAGTCATGATTTGCGTGTTGTACGTGCCATGTCGCATCAGATCATGGTCATGCGTGCAGGTGAGGTTGTCGAACAGGGGACAACTGCGCAGATTTTTGAAAATCCGGGTTCCGGGTATACCCGGAAATTGATGGATGCGGCATTTCGCGATTACCACAGATGAAGATACTTTTTGTCCATCAGAATTTTCCGGGACAGTTCCCGCATCTCGCACCGGCACTTGGCCGGCGGGGGCATGATGTCATGGCCCTGACTGACAGCAAGAATGAACAGCCAAGCCCGGTCAGGGTAGTGAAGTACCAGACTCCGAAGGATGTGACCTGTGACCAGGTCTTTGCCAGTTCCTATGCTTCACATGTCGAACGCGGATATATGGCTGCCCGCGGCGCCCGTGCCCTGCGTGATCGTCATGGGTATACGCCCGATGTGATTTTCGGGCATTCCGGCTGGGGGGAAACGCTGTTTCTGAAGGAAATCTGGCCGGAGGCAAAGCTTCTGGTCTATGCTGAATTGCTTTACCGGACACGCGGACAGGATGTCGGGTTCGATCCGGAAGTCGTTCGCGACCTCGACTGGTCACGCTTCAATACCACGGCACGTAATGCGCATCTGGCAATGGGGATATTGCAATGTGATGCGGCGCTTGCACCGACAGCTTATCAGGCCGGAAGTTTTCCCGAGGAACTGCAATCTAAGATCACGGTCATTCATGACGGCATTGATACGGATAAGGTCCGTCCTGATCCGCAGGCCAGTGTAACCCTGCCCAATGGTTTCAAGCTGCATGCCGGTGATGAGGTCCTGACATATGTTTCACGCTCACTGGAGAACTACCGAGGTTTCCATGTCTTCATGCGTGCGTTGCCCGGGGTATTGGCTGCCCGGTCAGAGGCACAGGTTCTGATCATTGGCGGGGATGGTGTCAGCTATGGCGGCAAGCCGGCAGATGCTGAAAGCTGGAAGGCCAAGATGCTGGATGAGGTCGGAGAGAAGATTGATCCCGACCGGGTGCACTTTCTGGGTCGGGTATCCTATGAAAGCTATCGCCGGGTCATTCAGGTTGGGCGTGTCCATTGTTATCTGACCTATCCGTTTGTGCTGAGCTGGTCTCTGACGGAAGCGATGGCTGCCGGGGCCTATATCGTCGGCTCGGATACGGAACCGGTTCGGGAACTGATCAGGGATGGAGAAAACGGGCGGCTTGTTCCCTTTTTTGATGTGGCTGCTTTATCTGCTGCATTGATCCGGGGATTGTCGGGTGAAGATCCGCAGGCAGACATATTGCGGCAGGCTGCCCGGCAGACGATCCTGGATGGTTATGATCTGCGTCAGCACTGTCTGCCAAGGCTGATTGATTGGGTGGAAAGTTTTGATCCGGCGTTGTGCTCAGCAGGGCAGGCTGACCTGCGCTGACAGCCCGCCAAGTCCAGAATCCCGGTCAAGCTGTAACTTGCCGCCGTTCAGCATTGCCAGATCAGCGACAATCGCCAACCCCAACCCGGATCCGGGGCCACGTTCGTCAAGCCGTGTTCCGCGCGACAATGCCCGGACATGATCGGAAGCGGCCATGCCGGGGCCATCGTCAGCAACGACTACGTCAATGGTTTCCTTGTTCCGGTATGCCCGGATAATGATCCTGGACCTTGCCCATTTGGCAGCATTTTCCATCAGATTACCCAATATTTCCTGAGCATCCTGTTCTTCGACCGGCAATGTCAGCCCGTTGGGAAAATCTTGTTCAAGCCGGATACCGCGATCCTTCAGCGATTGGGCCAGGACAAGGCCGATATCATCGGTGACTTTGGCAAGGTTGCTGTGCTGTCCCAGAACGCGCCGTCCGCCGGCGCTCCGGGCGCGTTTCAGATGCCAGGCGATCTGACGGTCCATTCGTGCAATGACTGTCCGTCCGGGGGCGTTGTCATCCATTCCTCCTTGTAATGCCATCAATGGAGTTTTCAACGAATGGGCAAGATTTCCCATCTGCTCGCGGGTGCGGAACAGCTGATTGCGGTTCTGGGTAAGCAATGCATTGATTTCCTGTACGACGGGCCGCAGTTCCGAGGCATCTGGCAACGGCAGGGTCTCTGTCTGGCCTGCACGTATTGTGCGCAGATCCCGGCCCAGCCGTCTAAAGGCAGACAATCCTGCCGTGACCTGGGCCAGAACCGCCAATGCCAGACCAAGCCCGAGAACGGCAAGCGTCATTGCCAGGGGGCGGCGTACGGTATTCAGCGCGGCGTCAATTTCGATTTGCGGAACGGTCACTGATACTGATAGCGATTCGGAACTTTCCGGCACGGTATAACCATGACTGAACAGGCGCAGGGCCGCACCATCCGGTCCTGTGGTAAATACGCCGCTTGTGTTGCCGGTTGCCGGTGACAAGGTTTCACCTTGCAGGGAATCCCCGGTGGCAATGATGTCTCCATTGGCCTCAAGCTGCCAGTACCAACCCGAAAGCGGAATTGTGAAGCGCGGATCGGCAGGGATGTCATATAGCTGTGCCAACCCGTCCGCATCTGCTTGTGTCCCTGCCATCAGGGCATCTGCCATGGCTGCGGCTTCTGCATCAAAACGATCGGTAATGAATTGTTCCAGTATGCCACCGATAATCAGATAGGCAGTCAGCAATGCAGCTGTCAGCCAACCGGCTGACAGCCAGAGAAGACGCCCCCGGATCGAATGCCAGCCAATGATCACGCCGGACCTGTTCCCTGTGCTGTTTCCTCACGCAGGACATAGCCTTCACCGCGACGGGTTTCGATGATACCTTCGCCGATCTTCCTGCGCAACCTGCCGATCACGACCTCAATCGACTTGAAGTCACGGTCGGCATTGGCGTCATAGAGGTGGTCGGCCAGTTCTGTACGTGAAATGACGCGATTTTTGTGGTGGATCAGATAGGACAGGATCCGGGTTTCAAATGCCGTCAGCTTCAGCGACAATCCGTCATTGGTAATGATTCCAAGCTGGCTATCCAGTTGCAGGCGCCCTGCCGAAATAACCGGCTGCGCATGCCCGGCCGTGCGTCTGACAAGGGTCTGGGCGCGGATTACCACCTCATCCAGACGGAAGGGCTTCACGGCATAATCATCGGCCCCGGCACGAAAACCTGCCACCTTGTCGGCCCATTCGCCACGTGCTGTCAGGACCAGTACCGGCATGGTGATACCGGCACCCCGCCAGCTGGTCAGGACCTCAATCCCGGGCATGCCGGGCAGACCGAGATCCAGAACTGCGACATCATAGGTTTCCGTAGCGCCCAGATATTCGCCTTCCTCCCCGTCCGGAGCGCAATCGGTGACAAAGCCCGCATCCTGCATGGCTTGAGCAAGTTGTGCCGACAGGGTCGGATCATCTTCGATAATCAGACAGCGCATTATCTTGGCCCCTTTTTATTCCTGTTCTCTTTTGCCGGCCGACGTGCCTCGGTCAGACCTCGGCCCCGAACCTCCAACACCTGTCCGGTTTCCGCATTGAGACGCAGTTTCAGGATATTGTTCTGAGCTGTCATCAGCATCAGTTCCTGCACCAGATTGGCCCCAAGCGCGTATTCCATGGGGGTCGGTGTGTCGAGACGGGCGGCAAGGGCACGGCCTTCGAATCTTTGTCCTACGATTTTCACAATTTCGTAAAATGGAAGCAGTCCTGTTTTTTCTACAGGTCCGGCGAAGAGGGGGGAAGACAGGGCCAGTAATATAAGGACGATACGGATCATAAATTCAGGTTATGATGTGCAAGGTAAATGAAATCCAAATGACCTGTTGGTAATCCGTTCGCAATTGATTCGTTAGTCAGGGTTCATCGGGAATATACTCCCAGAAAAATATATCGAAGGATATGATTATGAACAGTAAACTGAAAACCTCTGTCGCCGCCTGTGCACTTCTGGCCATTTTCGGAACCGGCATTGCCAATGCGCAGGACGCCACCATGCCGGCGGATGATGCGGCCCCTGCCGCAGCTTCGCCTGCGGCACCTGCATTGCCAGAAGTTTTGCAAAATGATGCGTTTGCCGATGTTACCAGCCGACCGGGGCGTCAAGGTGATCTGATGGTGCGTGGCACCGTTGCTGAAACCGGCAAGGATTTTCGCGGTCTGGTAAATACGCAAGGTGAACTGGTCGGGATATATACGGCCGAAGGCTCCCAACTGCCGCAAGCGGTACTGGATTCGATCCTGCCGGAAACCGTACGTAACCATCCGTTGCTGGCCGAAATCAGCGTACTGAATGCGGCAGGTATTCGTAATCAGGGCGTGGTGGTTTCGGGTCAGGATGAATCGGGTGACAAGGTCCGGATCGGATTTGGTGCGGAAGGCGAGCTGATGCATTTCGATCGTGGCAACGATATGGGTCCGCATGATGATATGGGTCGTGGTAGAAAAAGGGATCACGGTAACCGGCTGCATGATGACCGTGGCGGTATCAAGCATGAACGGATGGAGCGGAAATCCCCGCCTATAGAAGTGCAGGAAGACGCGGTTCGCAGTGCCGTTGAAGCAGCTGGCTATACCGATCTGGGAAAAATGCGACCCAATGGTCCCGGGATTACGGTAGAAGCGGTTAATCCACAGGGTGAACCAGTCGTCGTAACGGTCAATCCACAGGGTGAAGTTGTGGGTGAAAACGCCCGCTGATTGCAGACTTCTTATACAGGCAGAAATAACAGCGGCGCAGCTTCCGGGTTGCGCCGTTATGCTTCGGCTCCAGCCCCATTGATTTTGTGCGTTTGTCGTGATGCAGGCTTTGCAAGGAGACCAGAGTGATGAGCAACCTTTTCTGGCTGACGGATGAGTAAATGGGGCGCCTAGATCGTGCTGCACGTATTGAGATTCATACTTCCTTTGGATGAGGCGCTGTGATTCCCTGTCTTTGAGGCAGATATTGGGGATCAACGATGGGTAAGCCGCATCCTGTTGAACTTCGACAGCGTGTCGTGGATCATGTGTCCGAGGGCAACACGCACCGGTCAGCGGCGGCGCGTTTCAGGGTATCGGTCAAGTTCGTCAATGACATGGTTAAGCTTGCGAAGACGACCGGGGCCTTCTTCCGAAGAA
>JBKEAB010000117.1:0-15812 GCA_047971845.1 Paracoccus sp. (in: a-proteobacteria)
AGAGTGCGATCTCGACCTCGCGCCGGGTTCGCCAGTCGCGGCGCCAGACCAACTCGGCCTTCAGCGATTTGAAGAAGCTTTCGACGGCTGAATTGTCGTAGGCTCCAGACCCATTGATTTTGATGGCTTGTCGTGATTCAGGCTCCGCAAGGAGATCTGATCGATGAGCCATCAAAATCAATGGGTCTGGAGCCTACGACAATTCAGCCGTCGAAAGCTTCTTCAAATCGCTGAAGGCCGAACTGGTCTGGCGCCGCGACTGGCGAACCCGGCGCAAGGTCGAGATCGCACTCTTCGAATACATCAACGGCTTCTACAACCCGCGCAGAAAACACTCAGCACTCGGCTGGAAATCACCCGTGGCCTGCGAAAACAAGGCCGCATAACATGAGCACCCGACCAGAACAATTCCGGGACAGGTCCAGATTTACTGATGACGGCTGCCCCAATAGCATTTGCGCAATTCCAGGAACTTCATCTGGATGCGACGCGATGAGCAACCCTTGATCCGCTGCATCATGTTCGAAAGCGACAGCTTCGGTGGGGTCGACAATAACCTGCGGTAAAATCGCGTATGCGTGATGACGAGTAGCGCATGATCCTTCTCCCTGAGACCTGAAGCCCGCTGGGGCAGTATGGCTTCAGGTCTCAGGGAGAAGGATCAAACAAGGCTACGCTGAAGCGAATCGGCTGGAAGCCGGTGGCTTGTATCCAACAGGTGGAAAATAAAACTCTGAAGTACCATGGTTGTATATCCTGCCGCCCTTCAGACCGGAATCAGACCCCTTCCCGGCCCTTGACCAGACGGTAATGTGCCCAAAGTCCACGGGCAGCAACTGCACGCCACGGTCGCCATGGCTCAGCCATGACAAGCAGTTTCCTGGCATCCGGACGCGTATCCAGCCCGTAAAGTAAGCGGGCCGATTCCTGTAATGCCAGATCACCAGCCGGAAAGGCATCCCTCCGGCCAAGAGCAAAGGCCAGATAGATCCCGGCTGTCCATTCACCCACACCGGACAACGCAGTCAGGGTTGTCATGACCTGATCATCAGATGCACTGCGCAGCGCCATCCAGTCAGGCTCATCGGCCGCAATCCCCATCAGGTAGCGGGCCTTGGGCAATGATACACCGCAATCCTTCAGGCTTTCGATACCGGCATCCCGGATTGCCCCGGCATCGGCCAGGCCCGCCAGATCAAGCCGGGACCTGATAGCCGCCGCCGCCGAAATGGAGATCTGCTGGCCGATAATTGCATCCAGAATGGCAGGGAACCCATCCGCATGACGCCGCAGTGGCAGCTCCAGTCCCGACAATGTCTGCGCCCAAACCGGACAAACCTCAGCCAGATAAGCGCTGCCTTCGGCCAGATCGGCACCCGTCTCAATGGTTTTCATCTCTCGCACCGGGCATCTTCGCGTAACCGGGTTTCAAACGCTTTTGAAATATGAGTCCGCAACGCCGTTTCCGCCAAGACACCATCACCCGAATTCAGCGCATCGACAATGGCCTGATGTTCCGCCAGGGCTGTCTTTCCGCGGCCCTCTACCGCCAGCGAAGTTCGCGCCATCAGCGCCATATTGCGATGCACGATATCCAGTTGCTGGACCAGATAGCGGTTATGAGACGCCAGATGTATCTGATGGTGAAAGCGCCGGTTCGAACGTGCCAGGGCATCAGCATCATGCAGCGCTTCCAGATCTTCGTTGATCATGGACTGAAGCACGCGCAATTCTTCGGGCGTGGCATGGCGGGCAGCAAGCCGTGCGGCCAGTGCTTCAAGTTCAGTCCGCACCGTATACAGCTCGGCCAGCTGATTATGATCCAGTGTTGCCACAATCAGCGAACGGCCGTCACGCTTGACCATGGACTGGGTTTCCAGCCGTTGCAGCGCCTCGCGTACCGGAGTGCGGGAAACACCAAAGCGATCCGCCAGTTCGGATTCGACCAGCCGGTCGCCCGGCTTGTAAATACCATCATCAATGGCAGCGACGATCAGGGAATAGGCATCTTTCATGAAGGTAGTTGCCGGGATCGGAACAGGAAATGCAAGCCCGAAGGCCAGACCTTGAATTCAGGGCAGTTCCCCTGTCCTCAGCGGATGGCAAAAATGGTAGCATATAAACCCTGATGAAACCTCATCCCCCACCGCATTGCATACCGGACGCACCCTGCGTATCACCGCTTCATGCCATTTGAACACATCACCACTTGGATTTTCGACCTCGACAATACGCTTTATCCACCTGAGGCAGCCCTGTTTGCCCAGATCGAGAAGCGTATGAACGCACATGTCAGCCGCACCCTCGGGATCACACCTGCCGAGGCTGACCGGTTACGAACACAATACTGGCGGGATTATGGCACAACACTGGCCGGCCTGATGTCCGAGCACCGGCTAGACCCCTACATCTACTTGCAGGACGTTCACGATATCGACTTCTCGGGTCTGCAGCCGGATCCGGATCTGGCCCATGCGATCCGCAACCTGCCGGGCCGCAAAATCGTCCACACCAATGCCGACAGATGCTATGCCGTAAAGGTTCTGGACCGTCTTGGACTGAATATATTTGACGCGATTTATGGCATTGATGATGTGGAGTTTTGCCCCAAGCCCGATCCGTGCGCATATGCCGCAGTCATTGCCGGTGAGGGATTTGATCCTGCGCATGCCGCCATGTTCGAAGACGACCCCCGTAACCTGAAGGTTCCGGAAAAACTTGGTTATCACACGGTCCTGGTTGGTCCGGGCCGCTCTGGTCCCGATGAGTGCGCACCCGGACAAAATCACAGCTCACATGTACAATACCGCACCGACAAGCTTGCCGAATTTCTGCGCATGCTTGTCTGACGGCGCCGGCTCTGGCAGAATTCCCCCAGCTTTCCACAGGAGACCACCATGGCCGAGGATACCCTTGCAGACAGCGCCGCCCAGGCAAAGGCAGCCGCTGCTGAGAATGCACTTGCCGCACGTATTCTTGTCATTGTTCTGGCCGTGCTGATTATCGCAGCCGTTACCATTGCACTGTTTGGCCCTGTGACCCTCGGCATTATCGGGCTGGTCGGAACCACACTTTGCTTTGTGATCATGCTGGCCTTTATGGCCGGGAACTGAATCAATGCCCGCCCAGCACCATGATGCACTGGCAGAAACCGACATTCTGGTATCCGGCGGAGGGATCGCCGGACTGATTGCAGCCGCAGGTTTCGGCGCGGACGGTCACCATGTGACCTGTGTGGACCCTGCCCCACCCATTACCGATGAATCTGCCGCTGGGTCAGACCTGCGGACCACTGCCTTCTTGCAGCCCTCGATCCGGTTACTGGAGCGTGCAGGTCTGTGGCCACGGCTTGCCCCTCATGCAACACCTTTACAGATCATGCGCATCATTGATGCCGGAGGCGCAACACCCACCGCGCGGCTGACCCGTGACTTTAACGCTGCGGACATCTCCGATGCGCCTTTTGGATGGAATCTTCCGAACTGGCTGCTACGGCGTGAGATTTCCGCACGGCTGATGGAAATGGACAATGTCGATTTTCGGCCCGGCACTGCCACAAGCGCATTGACGGCACGCGAAAATGGGGCCCTGATCAGCCTGACAGATGGCAGTCGCATGGCCTCCCGTCTGGTCGTTGGTGCTGACGGTCGCGAATCCACGATCCGGAAAGCCCTTGGCATCGGGGTCAGGACCACACGCTATGGACAGAAAGCACTTGCCTTTGCAGTCACGCATAATCAGCCCCATGATAATATTTCGACCGAAATCCACCGTTCAGGCGGGCCTTTCACATTGGTGCCCCTGCCTGATCGCGATGGCACGCCATCTTCGGCCGTGGTCTGGATGGAACGAGGCCCGGAGATTGCACGGCTGATAGCCCTGCCACCCGAAGCGTTCGAAACGGAACTGAATGCCCGCTCAACCGGCATTCTCGGCCATCTTCGTCCAGCCACACGATTAACGGCATGGCCGATCATCAGCCAGATCGCTGATCGGTTCACCGGCCCGCATTGTGCACTGATTGCCGAAGCCGCCCATGTCGTTCCGCCCATCGGCGCACAGGGCCTGAACATGAGCCTTGCGGACCTATCACTGCTGCTTGATCTGTCACGGAACGATCCCGGCAACCGCGAAAGTCTTCTGGAATTCCAGCGTTGCCGCTGGCAGGAAGCCCGCCTGCGAATTGCCGGAATTGATCTGCTGAACCGTGCCAGCATGATTTCAGCCCGCCCCCTGCGCGACTTACGAGCCGCCGGGCTTGGGGCAATCTATGGTATTGCCCCTGTTCGCCGCCTGATGATGAAGACAGGGCTTGGCGTCAGCTGAGCCCTGTCTGCCTTTTTCCTGTTACCCGGACCCACGCATGACACGATCTGTGCGCGGGTCTGTTCAGCAGTACCGTCTCAGGTCTTGTCCTGACAGGAGCCTGGTGCAGATTCGACAACAGCAAATGTCCATGGATTCAGCTTGGTATCCGGATCATCCAGAATTTTCTCACTGAGCTCCAGTTTCCCGATTGCTGTCTTGACACCCTCTTCATTCAGTGGCGCTGTACTGTTGCTCAGCAAGCGTGCAACCGTTCTGTTGCTGGAATGAATCCCCCAGGTCCTGACCTGTATCCGTCCGGTGACTATGCCTTTTTCAGCCGCAGCAGCAAGGGGCAGCAGACCTCCCAGATTCAGCTTCTTAACCCGCGAGGTAATATCTGCAATGACACGTACCCCGACACCGGTCCTTTGCATCCCCAGCGATGGCTGATCCGGCAGGCAGGGCTGGTTGAGGTAAGCCATAAAATACTGCTCCACCCGGTATTTACCACGCCCAACCTCGGCACTTATACCCAGATGGGTCAGGGTCCCGTTCTCATTATCCTTGAATACAGCACTGCTGGAATCCCGCAGAGAAATCAACTCCCTGATCATGTCCTGATCCATTTCAGACCAGCATGTCTGGCCTTCGACACATTCTCCACGTCCGTTCCGCCAATCCTGAAACGGCTCCACGAAATGCAGGTTTCCGGTATCAAGCGCATCAGGAACAAACCCCTTGCACGATGCCACAAAAATGCAGGCAATTACTGAAAACGTCCTGAACTGCATACTCCCCCCCTGCATAGATTATTTTATGCAGTCAAGATCAGAAAACGCATTCCCTCCGTCAAGGAATTTATTTTGTATTTCCTGTAGTTACATAAGATTCATCGGTCTATACAGTTCTCTGAAACAAATAAGGAAAGCATGGAATTGCATAAAATCATTATAACTTGAACATATCCTGATATGACATTCCATGACCGGGATCATTCAGTCATAGCGTACTCATATAATTATATGAATACGCTATGATCATAATCAAAAGCTATTTCATGTATGAAACAAAAAGGACTGGTACAGCACAGCATCTTCAACACTGTCACACAAAAAGCCCGGCTCTTCCTGCCGGGCCCTGCAGCCTTTATAAATAGCCGGATTCAGGCTTCATTGACAATCTGCTCACGGGCAACCGCCACCAGTTCATCCATCTTTGCGCGAATCGTCACCTCATCCGCCTTTCCGGCAAGATCGGCGGCAACCTTACGGAAGACGTCATCATCGCCCGGCTCATCAAAATCCGAAGTCACAACACTCAGCGCATAGGCTTTTGCATCTTCACCAGTCTTGCCAAGCAATTCGCCGGCCCATTCACCCAAAAGGCGGTTGCGCCGGGCATCGGCCTTGAAACGCAAGTCAGCATCATGGGCAAACTTTGCTTCATAAGAACGTTCACGATCGTCAAAGGTAGTCATTACGAGCCTCCTGTAAGCGCGATGTTGATATGCATATCATAGTACCATATCGCAACCCCGTATTGCCGCCCGCTTGCTTCTCGCCTATAGCCGGGGCGTACACTTCCGGCCCTGAAAGGACGGCGCGACCATGGCACCCCGGCGCAAGAAAATCTATGAAGGCAAGGCCAAGATCCTGTATGAAGGCACCGAGCCCGGAACCCTGATCCAGTATTTCAAGGATGATGCCACAGCCTTCAATGCCCAGAAGAAGGCAACAATCGAAGGCAAGGGTGTGTTGAACAACCGCCTGTCCGAATTCTTCATGAACGGATTGACAAATATCGGCGTGCCCAACCACTTCATTCGCCGCATCAATATGCGCGAACAACTGATCCGTCAGGTTGAGATCGTCCCGCTGGAAGTCATTATACGCAACTTTGCTGCCGGCTCACTATCCAAGCGCCTCGGGCTGGAAGAAGGCACCCAGTTGCCCCGTCCCATCGTCGAATATTCCTTCAAGAATGACGAGCTGGGCGATCCGATGGTATCAGAGGAATACGTCATTGCCTTTGGCTGGGCGAGCCAGCAGGATCTTGATGACATCGTGTCCCTTGCCTTGCGCGTAAACGATTTCCTGTCAGGCGTATTCTTTGGCGTTGGCATCAAACTGATCGACTTCAAGATTGAGATCGGCCGGATCTGGGATGGCGACTACATGCGCCTGATCGTGGCTGATGAAATCAGCCCCGACAGCTGTCGGCTGTGGGATGTGAAAACAGGTCAAAAGCTTGACAAGGATGTCTTCCGCCGTGACTTGGGCAACCTGACCGATGCCTATGCCGAGGTTGCCCGCCGGCTTGGCCTGATGCCAACCAACACGACCCCGATCAACAAACCAACCCTGATCAATTGAAAGGACGATCGATGAAAGCCCGCGTGACCATCATGCTGAAAGACGGCGTCCTCGACCCTCAGGGGGAAGCAATCCGCCATGCACTTGGCGGGCTTGGCCATAAGGGCGTGGATGGGGTCCGCCAGGGCAAGGTGATCGAACTGGATCTGAGCGCGACAGACCCGGATACTGCCAGAACAGAGATCACCCGCATGTGTGAAAGCCTGCTCGCCAACACAGTGATCGAGAAATATGGTATCGAAATCCTGTGACCTGAAAGGTCAGATCACTGTAAGCAGCCAATACTACTTCATGTAAAAGGGGCGGCACCGTTATGGTCCACCCCTTTTCAGACATCAGCCATATATCGTGTATCAGCAGATATTATGCAGCCTCTGCATCTTCGGCAGCCTGACGGCGTTCGCTTTCTTCGCGGGACAGAGCAACCGAGGTCCGTACACCCTTCGATACAAATTCCATCAGCCCCTTTACCACACGTTCATTAGGATCAATTCCGGCACATGACAAAACCTCACGCCCGTCACGCGAACGTGCCCAGCGAGCAATTTGCTCCGGACCATTGCCATATTTCTTGTCATCGGCAATCGCGTCATCAAGCGCCGCAAGCACCACCGCCGCGAACAACTTGCGGGCACGCTGCCCCTGTTCGAAATTGAAGGCCGAACCATCAACGAAGTCACGCATATCTACCGTCCTGACCAAAAATATTTCCAACCGCCCACAAAGGCGCATTCCGAGGCTTGTTTCCGGGTGGTGAGGCTGTTTAACTCATACATGTGCGATTCGGTACGACGCTAACAGCATGACAGATATGCATTTTTGTCATAACTCTTATTCCAATTCTCACCACAGTTTTGTCTATTATACTGAAATTTCAATTTCTTTTATATAAATTTAGATTTTATACAAAGAGATCAAGCTGTCCACCTGAATCTTCATCAGGTTGCAATAGCCCCGACAGGGTAATTCCCAGCAAGCGCACACCACGCGAATCGGGCATCACCCCAGCCAGAAGGTCCTGACCAGTTTCCAGAAATTCGATCATACCTGTCACTGGACGAGACAATGAATGAGCACGGGTAATTTGTTGAAAATTGGCAAATTTCACCTTTAGCGTGACAGTTCTGCCCTTTACCTGATGGCGCTCGACACTGTTCCAGACCTTTTGTGCAAGCGGTTCAAGCGCTGCCTGTCCTGCTGCAAGATCGTACAGGTCATCAAGGTATGTCGTCTCAGCCCCGATAGATTTGCGCACCCTTTCCGACTGCACTTCCCGGTTGTCTATGCCGCGGGCAATATCGTGATACCAGCGTCCTGACTTGCCAAAGCGCAGTTGCAGGAACTCAAGGCTTTGCGCCGCAAGATCTGCCCCGGTTTCAATCCCCAGCCCGCGCATCTTTCTTGCCGTAGCCGGGCCAACCCCATGAAACTTGTGAATCGGCAAGGACGCGATAAATTCTGCCCCACGCCCCGGCGCAATAACAAACTGCCCATTGGGCTTGCGCTGATCCGATGCAATCTTGGCCAGAAACTTGCAATAGCTGATCCCGGCACTGGCAGTCAGCCCTGTCTCTGCCAGTATTGCGGCACGAATATCCGCAGCCGCAGCCGTGGCCGTCATTTCCGGGGCAAGCCGGCCTGTCAGGTTCAGATAGGCTTCATCCAGGGAAAGCGGCTCTATAACCGGAGTATATCGCATGAAAATTTCCCGGATCTGCTGGCTGACCGAACGGTAGACATCGAAACGCGGGCGCACAAAAATCAGGTCCGCACAGCGCCGCGATGCAGTCACCGAAGCCATGGCAGAACGTACCCCATAACGGCGGGCCTCATAGCTGGCGGCTGCAACGACACCACGCTTGCCCGCCCCGCCCACGGCAACGGGCTTTCCCCGTAATCCGGGATCATCGCGCTGCTCAACCGACGCAAAGAAAGCGTCCATATCAATATGGACAATGCGGCGCGGCCCTGGCTCCGCGCCCGTCTTCATTCCGGATGAAGCCGGATACCGGCCGCAGTCATATCATTATCAATCCGGTCAAAGCGCAGATAGGCAATGCCTGAGCCACCGGACTGGGTATAGATGTTACCCACCTCACGCCCGTTTTTGGCCAGGACCGGCGTCCCGACAGGCACCTGCGCCGCAAGGGTCACCCGCCGCAGACCCTTTTTCAGTTCAGTCTTGTGCTTCATCCGCGCGGTCACCTCCTGCCCGACATAACACCCCTTGCGGAAATCAACACCGTTCAGGCGTTCAAACCCCATTTCAAGGATATAACTGTCATTTGGAAGCAGCTCGATTCCGGCCTGAGGAACCAGATGAGCAATACGCAACACATCCCAATCTGTATTGTCACCTGCCCCGACACCATAGCCCCGCCAGCCAAGTGCCGGATTCCGCGGATCAGTCACCGCACCTGCAGGCACAGGTCCCGTCCCGCATGTCACGATCCGGGGATCCTCCGTAATATCAACCTTGGCACGCAGCCGGTACATGGACAGCCGGCACATCAGGTCTTCAGCCTGATCTGCGGCAACATCCAGCAACATGCCATCCCCATCCGGAACAAGAAAAAAATCGGCCAGATATTTTCCCTGCGGCGTCAGCAAGGCGGCATAGACCGGTGCCCGCCGAACGTCGTTTGTAACCAGCCCTTGCAGAAAATCCAGATAATCCGGCCCGCTCAGGCGAAACAGATGACGATGATTATTCATGACATGGCTTCTCCGAATTGCAGGCGAACAAGCGCGGCATATGCCCCGCCCCTGGCCATTAACTGGTCATGACTGCCCTCTTCGACAACCTGTCCGGCATCCAGAACCACAATCTTGTCGGCATTGCGGATAGTAGACAACCTGTGCGCAATAACCAAGGTCGTCCGCCCCTTTGACAAGGTATCGAGAGCTTCCTGCACCAGGTGTTCAGATGCAGCATCCAGGGCCGATGTTGCCTCATCCAGAAGCAGGATGGGGGCATTGCGCAAGACCGCGCGGGCAATCGCCACACGCTGACGCTGCCCACCGGACAGGGCAGAGCCACGTGTTCCTGCGGGGCTGTCCAGGCCAAGCGGCAATGCATTCGTGAAATGTGCCACATGAGCAGCCTGCGTGGCACGGATCAGCGCAGCATCATCAACCTGCCGGCCCAACGTAATGTTTTCACGAATGGTTTCATCAAACAGCGCCGGATCCTGTGATACAACAGAGAACTGATCACGCAGAACCGCCAGATCGTATTCCTCCAGATCCGCCTGACCAAGCAGGATCTGTCCCCGATCCGGTTCGGCCATCCGGGTCAGCAGATTGAATACCGTCGTCTTGCCTGCCCCTGATGCTCCAACCAGCGCTGTGGTCTGCCCGGCTTCCGCGACAAAATTCAGCCCACGTAACACCTGCGTATCACCATAGCTCAAATATACATCTTCAAAAATGATGCGGATCGTATCAGGTGCCGCAAGGCGGGGCCCCGAACGGATGGAAGGCTGTGTATCAAACACGACATAAATCCGCTCCAGACTTGCTGCCGCAACCTGCCATGAACCGGCCAGCCCGCCCAGACGGCGAAGCGGCTGAAAGGCAAGAGACAGGGCTGAAAAGAATGCCATGAAATCGCCCACGGTCCGTTCACCTTCAGTGACCTCTGCCCCGCCAAGGGCAAGAACACCTACAAAGCCCAGCCCCGTCACGACATCAATCAGTGCCGGAACCACCGCTCCGGTTGCAGCGATCTTGACCTCGGCCCGGCGAATACGATCAACGATGGCGGAAAAACGTGCCGTCTGCTGATCTTCGATCCGGTTCAGCCGTACCGTACCTATACCATGCAGGACCTCGTCGATACGGGTGGCCCGGTCAGACGCATTCTGCCGCGCACCCCGTGTTTTGCCCCGGACATAGCGCTGCACCCAAAGCGTCGGAAGAATCAACAAGGGGGCACCGATCAGCGCTGCCATTGTCCATTCCGGATCAATACTGATGGCAACGTAGAACAGTGCCACCAGCGATACGATATCCCGTCCGGCCCCGGTGATGAAGCTTTGCCAGATGCTCTGAACGGCCCGGGTATCACCCTGTATCCGTTCGATCAGCGCTCCAGGTGGATTTGTCTGGAAGAAATTCATATCCAGCCGCATGATATGCGCCAGCAGGTCAACCTGCATCCGCGCCGCCACTTTTTGCTGCACGGAAACCAGCAAACTACGGTTCAGGACCGATGTTACCGCCCGGATCAGAAACAGCGAAAAGATCGTTCCCCCGACCCACCACATGGCCGCACTGTCACCACCCACGAAAACCCTGTCGAAAAGAGGTTTCAGCATCCAGCTGAGCACAGCAAGGGTTGATCCCTCAATAACCATAAAGAAAAAGGCGATACTCATGCGCGGCCAGTGCTCACGCAGGTAGTCGCGCCATATCCGCGTAAAGAGATTGCTTTTTGATATTCTGGACATGGCCCGATCTAGCCTTCTACTGCCCTGTCCTGCAAGTCACGCTAATTACGTTGCAGCCCACGGAAGGCCGCCGAAGCCGCCCATCCGGCAAAGGCCGCAATTAACAGGGACATCAGTCCGTAAATCAATGGCTGATCAAATGCCAGCCTGTACAGCCATCGTTCCAACCCGACCTTGTTTACATCCAGCGGTGCGGAATAGGCATCCACGACCCGGCCGTTCCTGATCAGAAAGATACGGATCTTATAGACTCCCTCAACCAGATTTGCCGGAAGGCTGAAATCGGCACGAAACAGGGTATCATCAACCAGCTGCAAACTTCCGTCGTTCAACTGATAACTGCCATCCGCAATACGCGAGGCTATCATCGCCTCGGTAAACTCGACCGGATCCTTGACATTGACCGACCGCGCAAAGGACCGCATGGCAGTCGGAATTGAGATCCGGTGCCGTGAATCCTGATCCGGTTCAAGTATCATATCCAGCGGCGCCGTTGTGGCCACGGAATAAAAGCTGGGCGTGGCACCGACCACCACGCTTTCCGTATTGATCCAGATCCCCATCCGGCGCTGCTTGCGACGGATCGTAACACTGCGCGGCGGCCCCTCAACCGTCGCCACAACCTGTAACTGACTATCAGTGGGAATCGGCGTTTCACGCCGAACAGCACCATAAAGGATAATTTCAGATCCATCGAAACTGGTTGTGATCGCAACCTCATCCGACGAAATCCCGGCCACAACCTGCTCCGCCGGTGCCGGCGGCCCCATCTGCTCTGCCGGAAACCGGGACACACTGCCATCACGAGGCTTTTCGGGTGAGGGAAAGGACATGATCGGCGCTTCCTGCGCCAATGCCGGACACTCCACCCAGAGCGCCCAGACCAGCATACAGAACAAAGCCCGCCGCATCAGACAATCCCCGGTGTCAGGGTAAACAGGCTGTCCGGTTTCAGGAACAGATCCAGTGCCAGTTTCGCGCAAACCACCAGCACCACAAGGGCAAGCAGGATGCGCAATTGTTCCGCCCTCAGTCGGGCACCAAGCTGAGTTCCGACCTGTGCGCCGATAACGCCACCCACAATCAGCAGTACCGCCAGCATGATATCGACCGTGTTATAGCTGATTGCATGCATCACCGTAGTAAAGGCCGTCACAAAGGTAATCTGAAACAGGGATGTCCCGATTACGACCTTTGTCGGCATTCCCAGCAGGTAGATCATTGCCGGAACCATGATGAAGCCACCTCCGACGCCCATCATGGCCGACAGGACCCCGACCAGAAGCCCGACCGCCAGCGGAGGTATGACGCTCAGGTAAAGTCCGGACGTGCGAAACTTCATCTTGAATGGCAAGGCATGGATCCAGCCATGATGACGCCGCTTTACCCGCATGCCTGACTGTGTCCGGCGCAATGCCCTGAGGCTTTCGGCCAGCATCATGGACCCAACCGCCCCCAGCATCACAACATAGCTGATCTGCACGACAAGTTCGACCTGCCCGATCCGGCGCAACAGATTGAACAGCAATACCCCAAGCGCAGATCCGGTCAGCCCGCCAGTCAGCAAGACCGTTCCCATACGGAAATCTACCGAACGCTTTTTCACATGCCCCAGAACCCCGGACACAGAGGACGCCACAACCTGATTCGCCCCGGTCGCAACCGCGATACCGGGCGGAATGCCGATAAAGAACAGCAGCGGCGTGATCAGGAAACCTCCCCCCACACCAAACATACCACTCATCAGCCCGACGATTCCGCCAAGGCCAATAAGCGTAAGTGCATTCACCGCCACTTCTGCGATGGGAAGATATATCTGCATGGGTCGATGCCTGCTCGGGTTACCCCATCTAGACCTGACACGAGTAACAGTCAAAGCAACATTCACCCCGAAATGCGCGGTTGCCGCGCCAGATGGGCAAGGATAATCATGTGGTAACAATGGAAGGCTGGACATGCGCATTCTCATCACCAATGACGACGGCATCAATGCCCCCGGTTTACAGGTTGCAGAGGAAATCGCCACGGAACTTGCCGGACCGGATGGTGAGATCTGGGTGGTAGCACCGGCCTTTGAACAATCGGGTGTCGGGCATTGTATCTCATATGCCCATCCCACCATGGTCGCGCAACTCGGAGATCGTCGCTATGCCGCCGAAGGCAGCCCCGCCGACTGCGTACTGGCAGCCGTCCATGATATTATGGCGGAATCACCACCGGATCTGGTCATATCAGGGGTCAACAGCGGCAATAATGCAGGCGAGAATGCCGTCTATTCGGGCACGATCGGTGGCGCAATGGAGGCAGCATTGCAGGGCCTGCCGGCCATTGCCCTGTCGCAATATTTCGGCCCCGGCATACTGACCCTTCCGGATTACTTCGAAACTGCCCGTCAGCATGCCGCAACCGTTATCCGGCGCTTGCTGGACCACGCCGACTGGACCGTAAGCGACGACTTTCGGCTATTCTATAATGTGAATTTTCCACCTGTGCCTGCATCCGATGTCAAAGGCTTACGCGTGGCTCCACAAGGACGCCGCCGTGGCGGCAATTTCGGAATGGAGGCATTTGTCGCTCCGAACGGACGACGCTTTCTATGGGTTCGCGGATCCCCCCAGGATAGCGAGGCCACACCGGGCAGTGACGTAACAGCCAATCTGGACGGATATATTTCCATCACGCCAATGCGTGCCGACCTGACCTGTCACCCCTCGCTTGCAGCCCTTCAAAAGGCCCTTGAATGATGCGCGACAGCGATCCTGACGCCAGCAGTACCCTTGCTGAACGCAAGATGCGGTTTCTGTTCCATCTGCGCTCCCATGGGGTGACCGACCCACGCGTATTGGCAGCCATGGAACGGATCGACCGGGGTGAGTTTGTCCGTGGTCATTTCGAGGATCGGGCCTATGATGATACACCGCTGCCGATCCAGTGCGGCCAGACAATCAGTCAGCCCTCTGTCGTTGGTCTGATGACACAGGCCCTGGAACCCGGACCACGCGATACCGTACTGGAAATCGGCACCGGATCGGGCTATCAGGCGGCAGTTTTGTCCGGTATGTGCCGTCGCGTCTATACGGTCGAACGCCACCGTCCGCTAGTGACACAGGCAGAAGCCTTGTTTGAGCGGCTGCGCCTGTCCAATATCACCGTTCGCCTGACCGATGGCAGCCACGGATTACCCGAACAGGCCCCGTTTGATCGCATAATTGTCACCGCCGCCGCCGAAGACCCGCCCGGACCGCTCTTGGCGCAGCTGAAAATCGGCGGTATCATGGTTGTGCCGGTCGGGCAGTCCGATGCGGTGCAGACACTGATCCGGATCAACCGGACGGAAGCAGGCTTGGAATACCACGAATTGCGTCAGGTGCGCTTCGTGCCTCTGGTTGAAGGGTTGGGTCCGAATTGATCCACACGACCGGCTGGCAATATGCTGACATGCATTCGTGACGGAATAAACGGGGCACGATATGAGCAGTGCAAACTTCAAGAGTATGGCAATACTGTCACTGACAGCAATACTGGCAGGCTGCCAAGCTTTTCCGGTAGTCCAGAAAGATCTGGAAAGATTTACCCGCAACCTGGGACGACCCGCAGCCGGATCCGCCAACACAGGATCCGGCAACAATGCTGCGCAAGCCGTGACAGATCCCTATGCCGGACAGGGCATGGCTCAACCTGACGTACCAGGGGGACGCCTAGCAGGCTCCACGACGACGAACGCGAGGGCGGCAACGACCCATCGTGTAGTCGCAGGTGAAACAGGCTGGTCAATCGCCCGTAAATATGGGGTATCGATACAGGATCTGGCGGCAGCAAACAGCCTTGATGAAACAATGACCCTGCGTGTCGGGCAAACCATCAATATTCCCGCCGGTACTGTTACCAAGACCAGTGGCACCTCTGCCCCCGGACAGGGTTCGGCCACCCCGCCCCCTCCATCAGCATCGCAGCCATTGCCCAACGAAAAGACAGCACCATCTTCAACGCCAACAGCCAAGCCGGACACACCGGATCTGGGATCAACACGAACCTCTGCATCCGGATCGGGCAAGTTCCGGATGCCTGTCGCGGGTTCCATTGTCCGGACCTATAGCAAGGGCAAGAATGAGGGCATCGACATTTCTGCACCAGCCGGTGCATCCGTACAGGCAGCCGGAGGCGGTCGGGTTGCCGCAGTTACCCGTGATACTGATGGCGTCCCAATTGTCGTTATCCGACATGATGGAAACCTGATGACCGTATATGCCGGGATGTCAGCACTTTCCGTTCAAAAAGGCGATCAGGTTTCCACAGGCCAGAAAATCGGGACTGCCGGTAATTCCGGCTCGATACATTTCGAGGTTCGTCAGGGCTTTGATAGCGTCAACCCGGAAGAGTATCTGTAACCCCCGCATATTCTCCCTGGCTTTCCCTCTTGCATGGTTTCACTAGAGCGTGCTGCACGTATTGAGATTCATACTTCCTTTGGATGAGGCGCTGTGATTCCCTGTCTTTGAGGCAGATATTGGGGATCAACGATGGGTAAGCCGCATCCTATTGAACTTCGACAGCGTGTCGTGGATCATGTGTCCGAGGGCAACACGCACCGGTCAGCGGCGGCGCGTTTCAGGGTATCGGTCAAGTTCGTCAATGACATGGTTAAGCTTGCGAAGACGACCGGGGGCCTTCTTCCGAAGAA
>JBKEAB010000118.1:0-8653 GCA_047971845.1 Paracoccus sp. (in: a-proteobacteria)
CGACAACCTGGCCGCCCACAAGAGCGAGAAGGCCAAGGCTGCCCTGCGCGAGCGCGGCGCATGGTTTCTGTTCCTGCCGCCCTGTTCGCCGGACCTGAACCCCATAGAAATGGCATTTTCCAAGCTGAAAGCCCATCTCCGGCGGGTCGGTGCCAGAACCATTCACGATCTATGGAAAACCGTCGGCAAAATCTGCGATCTCTTCACGCCCGAAGAATGCCGGAACTTCTTTAAAGCAGCAGGATACGGTGGCGATTAAACGCAAGGTGATCTAGTATCGGACCTGCAGAACAAAAGAATCACATGCTGACCTGCATCATCCGCTATCAGATCGACTCGACCAAGAAGGACCAATTCGGGCAATATGCCCGCAACTGGGACCGGGCCATTCCCCGGAACGGAGCCGATCTGGTCGGTTATTTCGCCCCACATGAAGGGTCATCAACTTTGGCCTATGGCATTTATCACATCAAAAGCCTTACCGCTTATAAGACCTATCGCAAACGGCTTGCCGCAGACCCTCTGGGACAGGAAAACTATGCCTTCACCCAGACAGAGAAATTCATATTGCGTGAGGACCGGACATTTCTGAAACTTGCTTTGGCACCACATGGGGAAAGCCAATGATTGCCGTCATATTTGAAGTGGAGCCCGCAGTTCCGGAACGATATTTCGACATAGCCGCCAGTCTGAAACCGGAACTGGAACAGATCCCCGGCTTCATCTCGGTCGAGAGATTCGAAAGCCTGACCACACCTGGCCGCTATCTGTCATTATCTTTCTGGCAGGACGAAGTCGCCGTGACAGCCTGGCGCAATACGCCGCATCACCGTACAGCACAGACCGAAGGGCGCGGCGGGGTTTTCGCGGATTACCGGTTACGCGTGGCCCATATCATCCGTGATTATGGCATGGCTCAGCGCGATGAGGCACCGCAGGACAGCCGCAACCGGCACGACTGATGGTCCGGTGTCCCCGGCGGGGAAACAGAAATACACGCGGATGGCCTGTAAGCCGGATTCTGTCCAAGGGTTTCCCCTCTGGATGACCATTCCTCTGCGCACCGCATTACTACGGGCGTCAAGCTGCCAACCCGGACCTCTGGCACAAGGCGGCGCTGCCGTACCGGCACGAGGTCCCTATTCGGCATTGCTCCCGGTGGGGCTTGCCATGCGGGCCCTGTTACCAAGGCCCCGGTGGGCTCTTACCCCACCGTTTCACCCTTACCCATGCTGACACGGGCGGTCTGTTCTCTGTGGCGCTTTCCCTAGGGTTACCCCCGCCGGGCGTTACCCGGCACCGCTGCCTCATGGAGTCCGGACTGTCCTCGGCCTATGCCGTGGTCATCCAGCCATCCGCGTGAACCACGATATGAGGCGTTTTGACAGATGGGTCAAGGGTTGCCAGAATCCTGCAGAAAACAAGGGCGCCAGCGGATTATGGCCGATCAGACCGGTATTGCAGCCCCGGCCCGGGCGCTTCCCTTTGCTTTGTCTGCTCAGGAAAGACAAGATCAACATATTTTAAAGGAGGGGGCCATGTCTGAGAGAACCCAATATTTATATAATGGCATGAGATTGCCGTTCATTCTTCTGGTCACATGCTTCGCCGCCTGGGGAATAGCGGCAAATATGACCGACCCGCTGGTCAAGGTATTTTCAAAGATCTTTTCAATGACCACCCTGCAAGCCTCATTCGTACAGTTTTCCTATTACGGTGCTTATTTCTGCCTTGCCCTGCCCGCCGCTTTTATCAACCGCCGCTTTTCATACAAAACCGGGGTCCTGCTTGGGTTGGGCTGTGCAATCATTGGTGCCTTCCTGTTCTATCCGGCATCGCAGGCAATGACCTTCGGCTTCTTTCTGCTGGCCTTGTTCACACTGGCCGGTGGCCTTTCCATCCTAGAAACCTCGGCCAATCCGTTCGTCATTGCCATGGGCCCTGAACATAATGCCACGCGGCGGCTGAACTTTGCCCAGGCTTTCAACCCGGTCGGCACCAATATTGGGGTCTTCCTGTCGGCAACGCTGATCCTGCCCGGCCTGAACCCGGCAACCGAAGCAGAACGTGCGGCAATGCCGGCTGAGGTCCTGCAGGCCGTTCAGACCAAAGAACTGAGCGCTGTCATGGTTCCCTATGTCGGATTTGCCTTTGTCCTGCTGGCAATCTGGATCACAATCCTGCTGATCCCAATGCCAACCAGACGCGAGCAAACAGCCGAAGGGCATGAAGTCCACTTTGTCGCAACCATGAAGCGACTCCTGAAGAACCAGCACTACAGATTTGGAGTCATTGCACAATTCTTCAATGTGGCCGCACAAACCTGCGTCTGGACCTTCACCATCCAATACGTCATGGAAGCAATCGGAGGAAACGAAGCGGATGCAGGCTGGTATTTGCAAGCCAGTCTGATTGTATTCCTGATTTCACGTTTTGTCATGGTCTGGTTGATGGGCTTTCTGCGCCCGGCCATGTTGCTGACACTGATGGCTACCGTCGGAACGGTACTGTCCCTTTATGCCATGGCAAACCCGAATATCAGCGGTGTCTGGGCCGTGGTTTCAATTTCCGCCTGCCTGTCACTGATGTTTCCGACCATCTACGGAATCGCCCTGCACGGGCTGGGGGATGACACCAAGTTCGGCGCGGCCGGACTGGTTATGGCCATTCTGGGCGGGGCACTCATGCCACTGATTCATGGTGCCGTCATGGATGTAAGAGGGGCGGCGTTCTCCTATATCGTGCCGGGCCTGTGTTTCCTGATCGTCGCAGCATATGGATTTTTCGATCTGCGTTCGGCTTACCGCTAACAGATGATCCTGACCTGAGTATATATTTGCTGCATTGCTGCATGGCTGCATCTGCAATGCAGCAATGCCGACTTGTCGGTTGTCGGCAACCTCATGGACATGCATATCCTTTCCGCAGAACTCGGCAGAAAGGAGACAGCCATGCTTGGTTATTGCGCAATCTATAGTGGCCAGTATTCCGACCTGGTCCGCCACCAAACCAGGATCCGCCGTTGGTGGCACCTGTTGATGCCGCACCAGATTGATGCGCTCAACTGATCCCTGACTGACAAGACAGCAGGGCCGGACTACTGTCCGGCCTTATTGCTTCAACGATATAGCCTTGGATATCAAGACCCTGAAATACTATCAGCCATGATGGCACATGGATCGATGACATCCAGGACCTCTCAAACCTAAAAGGTTTCTCCTACAATTCATCCCGCCAACGGTTGACCAGCGGATAACGCCGGTCCAGCCAGAATGCCTTAGTTGATATCCTAGGCCCCGGAGCGGCCTGATAACGCTTCCATTCGCTGTTATACAGAAGCCATTCCACCCGCTTTACCGTTTCAGCCTCAAAGCCGCGTGCTACCAGCTCTTTCAGCGACAGGTCCTCCTCCACCAGTCCGAAAAGGATTTGATCCAGCACATCGTAAGGCGGCAGCGAATCGCTGTCCTTCTGATCGGGACGCAATTCGGCACTTGGGGGCTTGGTGATGATCCGTGGTGGAATAACCTCACCTTTCCGGCCCATCATCCAGCCCCGATGATGGATATTCCGCCAGCGGCAAGTCTCGAATACGCGGGTCTTATAGAGATCCTTGATCGGATTATAGCCACCAGCCATATCGCCGTAAATCGTGGCATAACCAACTGCAACTTCGGACTTGTTGCCAGTGGTCAGCAGCATTTCACCATGCTTGTTCGACAAGGCCATCAGCATCAGGCCCCGCAGACGGGACTGGATGTTTTCCTCAGTCACGTCGGGTTCCATACCTTTCATCAGATGCGCAAGCGCATTCCCGACCGCATCACGTGCACCGTCTATCCTGACCGTATCCAGCCGTACACCAAGCCGGGTTGCACAATCGGCAGCATCATCCAGAGATGCTTGTGACGTATATTCCGATGGCAACATCACGCAGCGCACATTGTCCGGGCCAACAGCATCTGCAGCAATAGTCGCCACCAGTGCCGAATCGATTCCGCCGGACATCCCCAGAACCACCCTGCGAAAGCCGCTTTTGCGCAGGTAATCGCGCAGACCAGTCATCATGGCGCGATAATCCTGTTCCCATTCATCAGGCTGTTCAGCCATCTGGCCCTTTTCGGCCCGCCAGCCGGACGATGTACAGATGAAGTCGACATGATCAATGACCTCATCAAAAGGTGAAAACTGCACGACCTTTTCAGCCCCGCCATCCGCACCGGGGTTGAGAACAAAGCTCGCCCCGTCATAAATCTGGTCATCCTGGCCACCGACCGAATTCAGGTAGACCAGTGGCAGGCGACTTTCGACCACACGGGCAACCATATGCCCCATCCGCAGGTCCAGCTTGGCACGGTGGTAAGGGCTGCCATTTGGCACAATCAGGATTTCCGCCCCGGATTCCTGAAGTGTTTCAGCAACTTCCGGCCACCACGAATCCTCGCAGATCGGGCTGCCGATACGTACGCCCCCGATTGCGTAGGGACCGGAAACAGGTCCTTCATCAAACAGACGCATTTCATCAAACAACTGCTTATGAGGTAACTTATGCTTCAGGACACGGGCAATAATCCTGCCACCTTCACAGACGAAGAACGCATTGAACAGCTTTCCGTCCTTGCGCCAGGGCGTGCCAATACCAAGTGCAGGACCATCTGCACATTCACGCGCCAGGGCCTCGACCTGCGCAACAGCATGATCGACAAAGCCTGCCTTGAGAACCAGATCCTGTGTCTGATACCCGGTGATGAACATTTCCGGCAACACCACGAAATCAGACCCGGAATCACGCCCTTTTTTCCAAGCCGAACGTGCCTTGGCGGCGTTCCCTTCAAGATCGCCAAGCGTCGGGTTCAGCTGCGCCAGCGTTATACGGACACGATCAGTCATGGTCTGTTCCTCATAATCCTGCATCAGCCATAACGCAGGCGAACAGAAAGGGGAACGGCAGGCTTTGCGCTATGGGTGCGCATCGGCTAAACCAAGGCAAAAGATACGGAGGCAGGCATGAGGGCAGCTCTCGCAGCAGTAGTTTTTGCAGTAGCATCGCCGGTGCCGGGAACGGCACAGGAAAGCGTCCCTGTCGAAACGGCGAATACCGTCACCAAGCAATATGATGATGGTGGCATCTATGAAGGCACGTTCCGCAACGGCCTCCAGCACGGCCGCGGGAAATATACGCTGCCTTCAGGTTATGAATATGAAGGCGATTGGGTCGAGGGCGAAATCCTTGGTGAAGGACATGCGAGGTTCCCAAATGGGTCATTCTATGTCGGAACCTTCGCCAAGGGCAGGCCGAACGGGCACGGCAAGATCACCTATGCCGATGGCGGGACTTATGAAGGGGAATGGACCGACGGCAAGATTACCGGTCGGGGAGTTGCAAAATACGCCAATGGCGCAACCTATGAAGGCAGATTCCTGAACGCCATGCATCATGGCTCCGGTGTACTAACACAACCCAACGGCTACAGATATGATGGCGATTGGGCAAATGGCATCAGGGAAGGGAAAGGCCGGATCACCTACCCCGACGGTGCCACATATGAAGGTCAGATGCTGGGGGGGCAGCGCGCGGGACGTGGCAAGCTGACCATGCCGGACGGTTTGAGCTATGACGGAACATGGGAAGCAGGCCAGATGTCTGGCCGTGGTGCCCTGACACAACAGTCCGGCGATCGCTATGAAGGCGAAATGCGGGCCGGAAAGCGCGAAGGACAGGGTCGCGCCACTTATGCCAATGGCGATACCTATGACGGCCTGTTCAAGGATGACAAACGTGATGGAACCGGCACCTTCACCGGCACCGATGGTTATATCTATACCGGACAGTGGGTTGCCGGACAGATGCAGGGTCAGGGCCGGATCACCTATCCCGATGGCTCCCTTTATGAAGGTCAGATGACCGCAGACCATCCGGACGGACGTGGTAAGATCACCTATCCCGATGGCGGCGTCTATGAAGGTGACTGGGAAAATGGCGTCATCGAGGGACAGGGCCGCGCAGAATACGCCAATGAGATGATCTATGAAGGTGGCTTCAAAAATGCCCGCATCGAAGGACAGGGCCGCATGACCTATCCGGATGGCTACGTCTATAATGGTGAATGGAAGGCCGGTCAGCGCGATGGCAGGGGGCAGGCAACCTATCCCGACGGAACAGTCTACACCGGTCAGTTCGCGAACGGATTGCGTGAAGGGCAAGGCAAGCTGACCACACCGGAAGGGTTCATATATGAAGGCGGCTGGAAGGGCGGCGAGATCGACGGCGAAGGTGTTGCCACTTATGCCACCGGCGACAGTTATACCGGCCATTTCGAAGCCGGAAAGCGGCAAGGCGAAGGCGTCATGCGCTATGCCACCGGACAAATTGCATCAGGCGAATGGGAACAGAACCGGCTGAAGCAGGCTGGTCCGGTCGCAACCGAAGGCCCTGCTCCGGAACAGGATAAGCAGTTACAGACACAACCTTCGTTACAGGATCTGCCTCCACGGGCCGAATATACCATAACCCCGGCCCTGCCCGAGGACAGCATGCCGAATGAAACCGATACTCCGGGTATTGCAACTGATATGGTCACACCTTCGGCAACTGCGGCCGACAGTAGTGCGGGTTCTGCAACGGAGACCGCAGATGAACCTGCCGACCAAAAACCATCCGCCCCAGCCCCAGAAACCACAACCGACAATCCCGGATCCACCGGAAATGCCGATACATCAGAAAGAGATCCGCAATGATTGCCGCCTTATGTATAGCTTTTGGTTTCTGGCTGGGCTGGGTACGGGCCGGACACGCCGGGGGGGATCGCAAGGACCGCTGGCAATGGGCTTTGGCTCATGCTCTGATTTTTGCGCTTGCCGGCCTGTTCGCATCAATCATCATTGATCGCATGATCTGATGTTCGCGCCCTTTCTCGACAGTCTGCGACGCCATGGGGTGCCCATCAGCCTTCGGGAATACCTGGACCTTCTGGGTGGGTTGTCCGCCGGCATCACAAACCAGAGCCCGGATGACTTCTATCACTTTGCCCGGCTTTGCCTGGTCAAGGACGAACGTCATATTGACCGCTTTGACCGGGCCTTCGCAGAAGCATTCTCCGGCACCGTACAGATCCCGGTCGAAGACCTGATCCAGACAGCGGACCTGCCCCGTGAATGGCTGGAGAAACTCGCCGAAAAACTGCTTAGCGATACGGAAAGGGCCGAGATCGAAGCGACTGGCAGTTTTGAACGCTTGATGGAAAAACTGCGCGAAAGACTGGCAGAACAACATGCCCGCCATCAGGGCGGCAATAAATGGATCGGTACGGCCGGAACATCTCCATTCGGAGCTTATGGCTACAACCCCGAGGGGGTAAGGATTGGTCAGGATGAAAGCCGCCACCGCCGTGCGGTAAAGGTCTGGGACAAACGTGAGTTCCGCAATTTTGATGACAGCGTCGAATTGGGGACCCGGAACATCAAGGTTGCCCTGAAACGCCTGCGTCAATGGGCCCGTCACGGTGCGGCAGACGAACTTGACCTGCCAGCCACAATCCGCGCATCGGCTGATCATGGTTATATTGATGTCCAGACCCGGCCTGAACGCCGCAATGCAGTCAAGGTTCTTCTGTTTCTCGATGTCGGCGGCTCAATGGATGACCATATCCGCACCGTGGATGAACTGTTCTCAGCTGCACGGGCCGAGTTCAAGCATATGGAGCACTTCTTCTTTCATAACTGCCTGTATGAAGCGGTATGGAAAGACAGCCGGCGTCGCTGGACACAGACCACCCCAACCTGGGATATCCTACACCGCTATGGCCGGGATTATAAATGCATATTCGTAGGTGATGCCTCCATGTCGCCTTATGAAATCGCAGTGCCGGGCGGGGCAAACGAATACTGGAATGAAGAACCCGGTGAGATCTGGCTACGCCGGGTTACTGAAACATGGCCGGACCATGTCTGGCTGAACCCGGTTCCTGAACAGAACTGGCGTTATACACAATCCATCGGAATGATCGGTCACATCTTTGAAAATCGCATGATGCCATTGACACTGAACGGATTGAGCCGGGCAATGCAGATCCTTGGCTGAGACTGGAAAGAAGCAGGATATTTGGCCAACGGCAAATCTGATCTTTACAATCCTGCTAACACTTGCAGTGGGTCTATGGCTGTCCCGGTATAACCACCGGTGTGACTGACCCATTGCAGTCACCTTCCTGCTGGTTGTCGCTCTCAGCGGTTATTTCGGTTTCCAGTTGGTACCTCATGCGCTTTACTGGGCCAATTCTGCACATATCCACCAGCCGCCGGCCCTCTGGATAACCATCGTTTATCTGGCCAGGTCATGAAAAATCCTCCCGCATGATCTGGCGTATCCGGTCGGGTTTGACCCAAATATTTCCGTCTTTCTGAACCGCCCCGGGTTTACCGGAGGGTTTGTGGTTCGATGATCAGGCTGCTTTTTCGGCCACGTTCAGGCTTGCGTAGAAGTCCTGCTCTGCTTTGTTCGGCGGTAAGTATCGGGGCTGACCGCTCTAGGTTCTGTGGGGATTCAGCGTCCGTTGATGAGAGCGCTTGCAGCATAGATCATGGCGGAGAAGACGGTGTCGGTCTTATCCGCTCTTAGGGCGATGCGTTTGAAGTCTTTCAGATTGCAGAAGAA
>JBKEAB010000119.1:0-10631 GCA_047971845.1 Paracoccus sp. (in: a-proteobacteria)
CGATCAGGCGCCCACGCCCCCCTTTTTCGCGGCCATGCTGGTCGCGCTCCGGTGGGCCTTCAGATAGGTGGCCTCGATCATGACCGTCTTCTTCTCACAGTGCTCGCCGACCAGGCCGGCCATAATCTGCGCGAAGATGCCCTTGTCGCTCCACCGTTTTCAACGGTTGTAGAGCGTCTTATGCGGCCCATAGGCTGCAGGGACATCGCGCCAACGTAAACCATTGCGATTGATGAAGATAATCCCGCTCAGCACACGACGGTCATCAACGCGCGGTTTGCCGTGGGACTTCGGAAAGCAGGGCTCAAGGTGCACCATCTGTGCGTCGCTCAACCAGAAAAGATCGGACATGTTCACCGCTCGCTTTTCGAGCCGTGAATCACGCCGATAGACGGAAATCAATGGGGCATGACACTAAAATGTCTTTATCTGAAAAGCTGCAGACGGCATGATCACTACGGAAATTTATTATTCAAAATTTTTATTTAACACGATTCAACTGAAGGTCATGTTATGGTCAACGGCTCAGGACAGTCCCTGCGGGCGCGAATGGCGCGAAATTTGTCCTGGACTTTCGGCAGCCAGCTGTTTGTATCGATCTTTGCCATCATCACATTGTTCATTACTGCCCGCGCCCTGGGGCCGGCGGGGCTGGGGATGCTTGCCCTTGTCGAAGCCTTTGTGCGGCTGGTCGATTTGTTCCTGCGACTGGAGCCTTGGCAGGCTGTCATGCGCTATGGAATCCAGGCTCAGCACCGGGGCGATGATCATGCCTTCCTGCGGCTGGTAAAGCTGTCAATCATAATTGATGCGGCAGGGGGGATACTGGCTGGTATTGTCTGTATGCTTCTGGCCGGCCTGATTGCGCCAATGATTGGACTGTCCCCGGATGAGGGGCCCAAATACATATATCTGTTTGCATTTGGTCTGTTCTTTTCATTTCGCCCAACTGCTGCAGCCGTGCTGAGGATCCTGGACCGCTTTGACATCCTTGCCAGGGTTGACATGGCCTCGGCCCTGATCCGTTTGTTCCTGACCCTTTTTGCTTGGCAGGGAGGGTTTGGGGTCTGGGCCTTCTTGGTCATCCTGCTGATCCATAGTCTGCTGGACGGGCTGCTTGCCTTTGCCTTTGCCCTGAAAGAACTGCACAAACGTCACCATACCGGCCTCCTGATGGCAAGCGGTCTGAAGGCCCTTCGCGAAAATCACGGCTTCCTTCGCTTTCTGTGGAATGCCAATGTCAATGTTATCCTGCGGCAATCGGCAAACCGCTTTGACATCATCGTACTGGGTATCATGATGGATCCGGCAGCGGTCGGTATTTATCAACTGGGCAAGCGGATCATGAACCGGATCATGAAGCTGGCCGGACCTGTCCGCCAGACAATCTATCCTGAGCTGTCGCGCCTGTGGGAAGAGGGCAGACAGACGCAGTTCATTCGCCTGATCATGATCATGTCGGCTGGAATGTTCGGTCTGCAACTGGTTATTGTGCTGCCCTTCATGCTGCATATGGACAGTGTTGTTGAAGTCGTCTTCGGGCCAGAGTTTGCCGGCGCCGGTCCGGTCATGAACATTCTGTTGTTCTCAGCAATCATTTACGCATCCGGCGTGGCACTGAACCCGGCATTGCTCAGTATGGGACTGGACCGGAAACTTGTCCGTATCACGATCATGTCGACTCTGCTTTTTGCCGTATCATTCCTGCCAATGGTCCATATGTTTGATGTCGGGGGGGCCGCCATCAGCAATCTTGTCTTCAACCTGACATGGACCATCGGTTGTTCATGGGTCCTGTATCGGACACGAAGGTCCAAAAGCTGACCAGCTTACACAGGGATTATGCTACGGGGTTTGATTGATTCCAGCACAACATTGGTTTGCGCACTTTCTATGGCTGGCAAGCGAAACAGGAAATCATCCAGAAAGTGCCGGTAGGCCACCATATTGGCACAGAGCACTCGCAGATGGTAATCATATTGTCCGGTAGTTGCGTAGCATTCGACCACGTCGGGCCGTGCTGTCAGTTCTGTCATGACTTGCCGGACGCCTTCCCGGCTATGGCGGATAAGCCGGACATGTACGATGGCATGAAATTCCAGCCCCGCACCATCAGGATCAATCACGGCCCCATAGCCTGAGATCACACCGGCTTCTTCCAGCATCCGGACCCGGCGCCAGCAGGCCGATGGCGACATGCCCGCCTTTTCAGCCAGTTCAGCATTGGACAGGCGACAATCCTGCTGCAAAAATCGAATCAGTGACCGATCGGTTGGTGTAAGCTTTATTTTATCCATAATTTCGCCTGAATCGACTAATTCATCCGATTATACTCAATTATATCATAAATTTCGGCATAAATTTCCAAAGAAATAATATATCTTATCTGCAAGATAGGGGGAGCAGCCATGCCGGATTGTACGTATCCGTACAGCTACACATTGGAAGATCGCTATGACGCCGGATCCGGCCGGATCTTTCTGACTGGCACCCAGGCTCTGGTCCGTATCCTTCTGGATCAAGCCCGGAGGGATCGCGCCGTGGGGCTGAATACGGCCGGTTATGTTTCCGGTTATCGCGGATCTCCTCTGGGTGCGGTGGACCAGGAATTGTGGCGTGCAAAGAAACGTCTGGCAGCCAGCGATATTACATTTCTGCCTGCCGTAAACGAAGATCTGGGTGCTACCGCAGTACTTGGATCACAACAGGCGGTACTGGACCCGGATGCGCAGGTCGAAGGCGTCTTTGCGATGTGGTATGGTAAAGGTCCTGGGGTTGACCGGTCAGGCGATGCGCTGCATCACGGTAACGCCTATGGCTCTGCCCCCAAAGGCGGTGTTCTTGTCGTGGCAGGTGATGATCATGGATGTGTTTCATCATCCATGCCCCACCAGTCCGACGTTGCCTTTATGTCATGGTCCATGCCAGTCCTGAACCCGGCATCCGTGGTGGAGTACCTGTCCTTTGGTGAATATGGTTACGCCCTGTCCCGTTTTTCCGGCACATGGGTTGGGTTCAAGGCGATTTCAGAAACAGTGGAATCCGGAGCCTCGATTGAGCTTCCGGAGGACCGGATATTCACTATTCCCACATTTGATCTGCCGCCCGGCGGGCTGCATGTTCGTCCTGCCGATCTTCCCAGTCCTGAAATCGAAACACGGTTGACCCATAAGCTACGGGCCGTTGAAGCTTTTGTTGAGGCAAACCCGATTGATCGCCGTATTCATGATGTAAAAAATGCCCGCTACGGGATTATCACCACAGGCAAGGGCCATCTTGACCTGATGGAGGCCCTTCGCCTGCTGGGCCTTGGTGAAGAATCCTGTCACAGGCTTGGTATCGACATTTACAAGATTGGCATGGTCTGGCCTCTGGCACGCCGCGATGCATTGCGTTTCGTGTGCAATATGGAAGAGGTGCTGATAGTCGAGGAAAAGCGGGGCATTATCGAAAGCCAGTTCAAGGAACATTTCTATGACTGGCCGGGCCACAAACCGGAAACCATGGTGGGGAAGCACGATGAAACCGGCGCGCCGCTGATTCCCTATCACGGAGAACTTTCCCCCCTGCTACTGGCTCCGATCATCGCAGAGCGGTTGCACCGGTTCTTTCCGGCTGAAAATCTGCCTGCCCGTGCAGCAGCTCTGCAAGCCCTGCCTGATCTGACGATGAATGTCACAGGTGCAACCCGGACACCTTATTTCTGTTCCGGCTGTCCCCATAATACTTCAACCCGGTTGCCAGATGGCAGCATGGCGGCATCTGGTATCGGCTGTCATGTCATGGCCAGCTGGATGAACCGCAATACCGTGGGCTATGCCCAGATGGGAGGTGAAGGCGTGCCGTGGATCGCACGCCAGACTTATAATGGCGGCAAGCATGTCTTTCAGAACCTTGGTGAAGGAACATGGTATCATTCCGGCTCTCTGGCAATCCGGCAGGCCGTCGCGGCAAAGGCCAATATCACCTACAAGATCCTGTATAACGATGCGGTTGCAATGACAGGTGGCCAACCCGTCGATGGCCCGGTTAGTCCAGCGGCCATTGCACAGGCCTGTCGTGCGGAAGGTGTGGATCGTATCGCCGTGGTCAGCGATTTGCCTGCGAAACTCCGCCATACCGGTTTTCCGGCCGGAACCAGCTTTGATCATCGTGACCATCTGGATACGGTCCAGCGTGGACTGCGTGAAGTGCCCGGAGTCTCTGTCCTGATCTATGAACAGACCTGTGCCACCGAAAAGCGCCGCCGCCGCAAGCGCGGATTGCTGGATGATCCGGCAAAGGCCGTTATCATCAATGACCGGGTCTGCGAAGGTTGTGGCGATTGTTCAGTTGCTTCCAACTGCCTGTCGGTAGAGCCTTTGGAAACCCCCTTTGGCCGTAAGCGACAGATCAATCAAAGCAGCTGCAACAAGGATTTTTCCTGTGTCGGCGGCTTCTGCCCTAGCTTTGTCATGATCGAAGGGGCATCCCAGCGTAAACCTCAGGCAGCCAATCTGGATATGGCAGAGCTTCTGCACAGATTGCCGATGCCCGGCCTGCCACCGCTGCATGAACCTTATGATCTTCTGGTTGGCGGTGTCGGAGGGACAGGGGTTGTGACGGTCGGTGCGCTGATCACCATGGCTGCCCATCTAGAAGGAAAGGGCGCATCGGTATTGGATTTTACTGGATTTGCGCAGAAATTCGGAACGGTGCTGGGCTATGTCCGTTTGGCTGATCATCCTGATCATATTAACCAGCTGCGCATCGAAAACGGGACGGCAGATGCGGTGATAGGTTGCGATGTTGTGGTGTCCTCCGCCCCCAAAGCATCAGCCCTGTACAGGTACGGAACACGCATTGTCCTGAACCTTGCCGAAATGCCGACAGGTGATCTGGTGCTGAACCGTGACGCCAATCTGCGTATTGATGTCCGAGTTCAGGCTATCCGCTCTGCCGTCGGAGAAGACAATGTCCACAGCCTTGATGCCAATCGTATTTCCCGACAATTGCTGGGAGACAGCGTTTTTGCCAATGTGATGCTGTTGGGTCATGCTTGGCAATCCGGACTGGTTCCGGTCGGGCTGGATGCCATGCGTCAGGCAATTATCCTGAACGGGACCGCAATTGAAACCAACCAGCGTGCTTTTGATCTGGGTCGCATTCTTGCCGCAGCACCGGAACGACTGCCGTTGCTGGATGCAGCCAGAGAGCAGGAAGACCTGGAACAGCTTCTGAAGCGGTTCGAAACCGAGCTGACAGCTTACCAGAATGTCCGTTATGCTAGGTGCTTCCTTGATGCAATTACCCGCTTTCGTGCTGCCTTGCCTGACCTGTCTGCCGATACAGCGGATATGCTGGTTCAGGATGCCGCAAAATCCCTGTTCCGTCTGATGGCCTACAAGGATGAATATGAGGTTGCGCGTCTGTTAAGTTCATCCGAATTTCACAACCGGATTGCTGCTGGCTGGAATGGTGGGCGTATTACCTATTATCTTGCTCCGTCGTTCCTGCCTGCCCGGCGTGATGCCCGTGGCCGACCGGTCAAGCGTCGCTTTGGCGCATGGCTGACTCCGGGTCTGCGTCTGCTGGCAAAGGGAAAGATCCTGCGTGGCACCTCCCTGGATCCCTTTGGTTACATGACCGAAAGACGCGAGGAACGAGAGCTGATCAATTGGTATGAGGCACTTCTGTCAACCCTGCCTGCACATGTGTCAGACAAGACAGCCGTAGAGGTCCGGCAACTTCTGACCATTCCACAGCAAATGCGTGGATATGGTCCGGTCAAACAATCAGCCATCGCCGAACACCGCAGCAAGGCGGAAGCCATGCTGACGGCACTGACCGACCGCCAGAGTTACGGTTCCAGCGTTTGACAGCCACCTTCAGTCAGGAAATATTCGGCATATTGCGTTCAACCAGAACAGCGGACATGTCATCATCCTGTTTGCCACCACTGTAGCCCAGAACCGACCAGACCAGTGATTCAACCAAACCTATCCCTTGCGTTGCACGGTTGGTCTGCAATACGGCATTCAGACCATCCAGCCCCAGCATCCGGCCAGAATTATCAGCGGCATCCCATACACCGTCCGAGGCAATCAGCAGCCGATCACCCGGCTCCAGTTGTAAGGTGACTTCTTCATACTCGGCGTCTTCAATTGCCCCGATTGGCAATCCGCCACCGCCTACCTCTTCGATATCTCCGCCGGCACGCTGAATCAACGGATGAGGATGACCAGCCTGAACCATCTGCACCTCACCTGAGATCTGATCAACCACCGCATAAACCATGGTAAAGTAAGTATCCGTGCGCAGATCAGCCAGCATCAGATGGTTCAGGTAACGCGCCAAAACGGCCGGAGCACGAGATTCGTAAAGGCCGTATTCGTTGATATAAAGTGCTGCATTCTGATCGACCGATGCTGAAAACTGTGTTGCCAGCCGTGCTGTCATCAGGGCTGCAGTAACGCCATGACCGGATACATCTATGGCAAAGGCACCAAAGCGGCGGGTATTGATGGCAAAACTGCCCGTCATATCGCCCCCGACATGGCCGGCAGGCCGCAACATGTTGGATACCGTGAAATGCCCATAGCGTGCCTCACGGTCACCGACCAGCCCCTGCTGCAATCGCCGCGCTTCATTCAGATCGCGGTCCATTGCTGCCTGTGCAGTACGTAAGGCAGCCAGTGTTTCGGTCAGCCGGGCATTGGCGTTGTGCGCATTATCCTGCAACATCAGGATCCGTTCACCAGCACTTAACCGGGCCAGAAGCTCCGTTGCGGAAACAGGTTTGCTCAGGCAGTCGTCAGCACCACTTTCCAAGCCAGAGGCAATATCGTCAGGTTTACGGGTCAGGGTCAGCAGGATAAAATAGATGTAGGATTCATGCCCATCCGTCCGGATCCGCTGACACAGATCGGGCCCCGGCATGCCATGCATCATCCAGTCCGACAATATGAAATCAGGACGCCTGGATCTGCAATAACGCAAGGCATCTTCAGCACTTGCGGCTTCGGCAACCTCATATCCCGCGCTGCTCAGGTATATTCCCAGCATTTGCCGCGTCGCCTGATGACCGTCAACGACGAGTACCAACCGCCGCCGGACAGGGGCAGAGACGTCAGAAGCTGGCTTGAATGGGTTTGTGGACGACATGTAACCGGCATATCGCAAAACCCCTAAACCTTCGTGAATCAGGATCTGCGCACAAAGGAAACGGGCCGCGCCTTCCGGCAGCGACCCGCGAGATCTTCGAAGATGGTCCGGTTAGGGATTGAGTTTCCATCCGTCCCAGTCAGGGTTCTGTACCCTGGGGGTTGCCCTCAGGCTGCGGTCCCCCTGACTGTCCCGATACCTCTCTCCAACATCACTCTCGACACTGGACCACCTCCTTTCAAAGTGTTGCCACATAGAGGTAGCGTGCCAGATGCTGTGGATAAGTCAACTCAAAATACGGTGCGTTCCCGCAAGATATTGCGGACAATAACTCTAAACGGCACCAATGCCAGTAGTGACAACGTCATCTTGACTAGCCAGTCAGCCGCACCAAGCGATACCCAGACTGAGGCATTGGGCCCCAGATCCAGCAATGGCACGATCTCATTCGCCCATGTGACATCATCGGCTGGGTCAATGAAGCTGAACCAGCCTGCAAAGGCGATGGAAAAGAAGAATGCGGTATCCAAGGCGGCCCCGACAAAGGATGAGACCAACGGGGCCTTCCACCAGCCATCATTATGGCGCAGCGCATTGAATATGGTGATGTCCAGAAGTTGCGCGAACAAAAATGCAGCACCTGATGCGATGGCAATCCGCAATGTTGTCTTGTCCATGCCGGCAGCGATCAGCGAACAGGCGACACCCACGACAAAGCCCACCAGCACGACCCGGCGTGCAGCAAAAGGACCATATACGCGGTTCATGATATCCGTGACCAGAAAGGCAAAGGGATAGGTAATCGCACCCCAGGTCAGCCATGCGCCAAGATGATACTGAACAAGGATATTCGAGGCCACGACAATGGCGGCCATGGCAATGATGCCGGGAAGAAAGCGGGACATTATAGTTTCCGTTTTACAAGGTCGCGGAACAACTCGGCCCGCACCATGCGGACGGAGCCAGATAGGCCCCCTCTTTTTCTGTGTCAACGGATTCCGTGCAAAGGATCACTCCAGAACACGGTATTCAACCAGTTCAGTACGCTGAACGGGCAGGAAGTTATCATCCGATACCATGGTCAGGCGAATACCCAGCCCGTCATCCCAGACAGAGATCCCTTCCAGATTATCGTATTGTAGGGTTGTCGTTTCCAGCAGGATCTCTTCATTGCCGGCTCCATTCTCATCCAGACTGAAGCGACGTACCCTGGACAGGAAACCAAGCACCCCGCGGAAACTGCGCTCCAGCAGGTATAACCGTCCGTCCGGGCCGATATCGGCTCCCGTTGCCTGCCATTTGGCTGATCCGGAAATGGAAAAGGGCTGATCCCACCTGCCGGCACGATAGCGCCAGACGGGAAAGGTCTGCATGTCTTCCACGGCATATTCGGGCAGGGTTAGAAGCGTGCCCTCCGGGGTCACGGCAAGGGCCTCGAAACCTTCATTGGTACGGATGTCATCCCATTCATCAGGGATATCAACACGCTGAGCCGGACCATCAATATCATCATAACGGGCAATCCGGTCCAGTCCTTCGAAACTGATCCAGACCCGGCCTTCGCCGTCGATGGCCAGCCCCTCACTGTCGCCCAGCCGCCCTGGCTGTAGCGGGGTCCCCTTGCTATCCTGCAATTGGGCACGTCCAGCCATGAGCATGTTGCGGATACGTCCGTTGCTGTCCCGGTCAAACGAGCCCCACCTGATCCAGGCACGGTCGGACAGGATATGAAAACTGTTGCCATCCTTGCTGACCTCAATGCCGGAAAAGCCTCCGAAATCGGCTTCGGGCAGCGACCAGACATAAGTTCCCACATATTCAATTCTGGCCGCACCAAAGGACGGCGCGGCCAGAATTGACAGAAGAAACGCAAGTTTCAGCGGGCGGTAGCGACGGCCTGACATTGCCTCGGCATCTCACTTAGCCGGAAGCTGCGGGGGTGGCGGTAATTTGGATTGGTCTTGCCCTTTGGACGGGTTGAAGGGTTGGCACGGTAGGCCAGTTCCTGGCGGGCAGCACCACAGCCATTGTCATTGCCTGACAGTGCTGCAACAGGCGAGGCCGTATTCTGGCATGACGGACTGCCGGCAGGGCAGTTGAGGCGAACATGGAAATGGTAATCATGGTTTGGTGTCGGACGCAGTTTCTGCAACCAGCTACCACGGTTACCATTGGCATCACACATGGCAACCTTGATGGCTGCATCAAGGAAAATGCGGTCAACCCGTGGGTCCATGGCTGCTGATTGGATGATTGCGGCATGCGAGCGGGTCCAGTTCCCGTTCACACCCAACCCGTTCTTTGCAACCACGGTAATCGACGAAATGCTTTCCCGCTGCCCCGGCGAAAGCCCGAGGGATGAAGGTGGTAGCATCCAGATATCGGCATCCAGTCCCATCTGATGGCTGGCATGGCCTGACAGCATCGGACCACCGCGCATCTGGCTCATGTCACCGACATAAAGCCCCTTCCAGCCCATTTTCGTGGCTGCCTGCGACAGACCGATGACGAATTTGACCATCTCGGGATGGGCCCAGTTGCGGTTTCGTGACAGGCGCATTGCCTGCCAGGTCGGACCGGTTTCCGGCAATTGCACGGCACCAGAGACACAGCCTTTGCTATAGGTGCCAACCGCCACACCGGAACCACCGGTCGGGCCGGGAGTACGGCCAAAAACATCCTTGGCCAGAGGGTCGGCCATGGCCGGAACCGTTAGTCCTGCCATGATAACTGCCGTCATAATAAACTTGCGGATCACTGCTCTGTCTCTCCGTTCTTGTTGACCCATTGTAACAGGAAGATTGCCAGAAGGAACATCACGATCAGCGGAGACACCCCGATTCTCTGACTTCCGGTCAAATCCGTCATGCGGGCGATCAGAAAGGGCGCAAGAAATGCAGTTGCCTTGCCCGACAATGCATAAAGCCCGAATGCCTCAGTGGCACGAGTTGCCGACGTATGGCGGACAGTCAGGGACCGTGAGGCTGCCTGCATGGCACCGCCTGCACCGCCGATCAGTGCCCCGCACAGGAAAAAAACCACATCCGGCACGCTGGACTCCTTGGCCAGCGGTATCCCGAAAATTGCATTGCGGGCCATGCTGACGATTACGATGCAAACCATCAACAGGGCCAGAGTTGCGGCAATAATGACCGGTTTTGGGCCCCAGAGACGATCGGCACGCCCCCCAAGCCACGCAATTCCGGCTGCGGAAACCACGCTGACAATGCCAAAGATGCCCGAAAGGATGACTGGCCAGCCCAGAACGGTACCCGCGTAAACACCGCCAAAGCCATAAAGTGCGTTCAGTGCATCACGCGATAACATGGATGATACCAGCCATGTCGCCATACTGGGCCGATGGCGCAATCCGGAAATCAGCCGTCCCAGTTCGGTCAGCGCGATGCGCAAACTGAATACCTTGCCCGTCTGTACGGGCTCACGGACCCACCAAAGGAACGGAACCATGAAGACTGCATACCAGATCG
>JBKEAB010000120.1:0-10215 GCA_047971845.1 Paracoccus sp. (in: a-proteobacteria)
GGCGGCTTGGAAAGCCCGGTGCAGCTTCATGCCGGGGCTTTCCTCGCCCTTTTCGAGAAAGCTCCACGAGGTTTCACGGCCTGTGGCGTAATGTGCGGCCCGAACTGAGATCATCGGTTCTGCGTAGTAGTCACTGTTGATCCACTCGCCCGCAGTTTCCTTGGTGTCCACGATTTGAAACGCATCGCGGGTTTCTCGGGCCGCCTCTGCCTTCTGGATCTCGTAAGCGTCCATCTGTTCTTGGAATGCGTCCATCGCCGCCACAGCAGCCCGGAGAGGGGCTACAGAAGCTTCCAGGGCCTCTGCCCGACTCGCGGCTTCCTGAAGCCGCTCTGCGGCGCTTTCCGCCGCTCTCTGGTGGGCTTCGGTCACGATGTCTCTTGCTGCGTCGTCGTAGGAGCGTTCCACTCCCTTTAGGCGCGGGATGAGTTCCTGTCTGGATTTCACCTCACGCTGAATCGCTGCTGCAAGTTTCCTCTTTTCGGCTTCGGCAGCATATTCCTCTGGTTCCAGCCTGTCGTGATCGCGGGTTTGTTTGCGCTCGCCACGGACAACCCAATCCAGACCCATGCTGTCGCGCAGGTGTTCGAAGAAGGCATCTTGCAGCGCCCGCCCCTGAAAATATCCGCTGTCGTTCCAGACCATCGTGGGCTTTCCGGCCTTGTCGAGGACCGGATCGAACTTGCCCGTCTTGCGGTTCTTCGCGGTTTTCTGGCGTTGGCCGAAGCGATCCCGTGCCAGTTGCTTGCTGAATTTGGACAGACTGATCCAGTCCTCGGTGCCCTTGGCGGTGGTCTTTTGATAGCGCGGGGCAAAGAACACATCGACGCCGTGTCTGCCCTTCTCGTCCCGGTCGAGGCGGGCGTGGAAAGCCGCATGGCCACCATAGGTCCGGTTGATGAACGCCACCGCCTGCGCCAGCATCTCAACTTCGGTTTCCGGCGTGATTTCGAGATCCGTGGGGAATTGCAGGAAGGCGTGCTGGAACAGCTTCTTTGCCCCGGAGCTTCGCCGCGCGCCTTCGACATGGGCGGCATAGGCGTCCATCATTGTGAAGTTGCGCCGCTCGTCCGCGACCTCGATCTTCGCCTGGATGCGCTCAATGGCCAACTGCCGAAGGCGCTCTTCTTTCTCATCCTTCGCTCTGCCAAGCGGCACAGGCGGCTCGTCCGAGGCGTAGGGCGACCAGATCAGCGGCGGAACGTTCCGCACCCGGCTTCTGGCCCCCTTCAGATCCAGCCGCAGCTAATGATCGACTGACGCCGCGCCATATGCGACATCGCCTGCCTTTGCCCTGGCTGCCCCCGACTTTCCCACGGTGCTCCCCGTCCATTACCCATTTTTAAAAAGGGTAACCCGCTTACCCTTTTTTGTCATCCCTGCGGGATGGCAAAAAAGGCGGGCCCTGCCGGGGGCTTCTCCGGCCCGTCTAGGGCTGTCGCCCTGGACGAACCTGCGCGGCCCGTTCCGGTCCTTGCCAAGCCGCCTTTGACGGCTCGATCCCCTGCCTTGCCAGCCTCATGGGGGGCGCTGCGGCAGGGGATCGGGGGGCGCTTCTGGACTGGCGATGAGCCGAAAAAATCCATATGAGCGAGACGTCACGGATCGAGCGATTGTGGAGTTTTTCGGCGGGCTGCGATCAGGCGTTTTCGTCGTCGTAGCAGACCGCCGCCCAGCCTTCGCCAATGGGCCAGCGTTCGTCATCGTCATCTTCGGGCAGCTCCATGCCGATCAGCGCGCGCACCTCTACGGCACGTTCGCGTCGGCGCATCTTCTCACCATCGGACAGGCCCGCCCACCATTCGCGCGCTCGCACTAGCTCGGCGTCGGTCAGCATCGTGAAGCGGTGTCGGACGATAACTTCCGACTCCCCCGACAAATCATCCATGAACGCCTTTTCGTCGGGCAGGCGCTTGAAGCCATCGGCTATAGCCCGGTGCTGCAAGGTGCGCAGCTTATCGTGATCCATGGCTGTTCTCCTTTCGATGCTGGGAAGAGGATACAGGGGCGATAAGGTTCATGGCAGACGAAAAGCAGTGGTTCAGCCAGGATCGGCCGTATTGCCAGGTTGGAGTCTCGCTGATGGTCTTTGAGAGAAGATCCGTTGCTGGGCTTGCGACCCAGACCTCGGCCTGAATTGCCTGCCGGTCTGGAATCTCTCTGACGACGAACGAGAACGAGTAGCCTTGCAGCGGTCCTTCGCCAGAAAACAGGATCATGATGTGATCGCCGCCCCGGTCGGGATCGGCCGTCACCTCTCGCAGGACTGCCGACCGATTGCCCAGGGAATGCAGCAGTTCCCGCTTTTGGTCGAGATCAGCTCGCAGCTGATCGTTGACGATGTGCCAGAAGGACGATTCTCGGCGGTGAATGTTCTTTGCGACCTGGAATGAAATGATCTGCGCTGTCTGGGAAAATGTCATGGTATTGCCCCTGTAACCGATACCGGATATTTATAAGCGATACCGCTTATCGTCAATGCTGAGGGGAAAAATTGACTCAAAAACCGATACCGGATAGTCGGAGCCGTATGGGACGCCCGCCGCTCAAAGATAAGGTCGCAACTCACGCGACACAGGTTCGCCTGCCCCTCGATGTCCGGGACCGGATCGAGGCGGTTGCGGGCAAAAATCACATGGCTGCTTTCATCCGCGAGGCCATTGACGAGAAGCTAGAGCGCCAAGAGAAGGAAAAGGCGGCTAAGTAGGAAAGGCTGCGAGCGCCGCATCCGCAAAAGTGCGCTCGACCGGGGTCATTGCCTGCCAATCGCTATCCTGGGCGCGAGCATAGAGCGCCGCGACCGCACGGCTGTCGAGGCGCTTGGCTGTGGTGTGGCGGGCCGCGATCCCAGCCAGCACGGGCCAATCGGCAATGCGGTGCATCGCGGCATGGCTGAAATCGTGCGTCACTCTTCTACCTGCTGGAATTCACCGCATAGGGTCGTAGCGTCCACTCTTGGGAAGCTGCCCATCCCGGATTGATCGCCAGGCCGGAATGTAGGGGGAAAGCGTTGGCAGAAGTATGTCACCCCGAACATCCCCCTAGAGAAGGCTGCGAATTTACAGTTTGAGCAGTTCTGCTTCATTTTACTCACTTCCGCTTCCTAGACGGGGAAGCGTTCGCCCCCCTCTCTGCTTCAAATATCTCTGGCCTGCTTGATGTGTCGCGTTGCCGAGGGAATTAAGACCGCTTTCCAGACCTTTGGTCCCGGGAACGGGGGCCTGGATGCGGTCGGCCATCTGTTTTGCAACGGTTTCGCTGTTCAGCGGCGAGGCAATGCCACCGATCCAGCCCATCACGGCATCCCCGAAGAGGTTGATGAGGGACGAGCAGTGCAGCGCCAGCAGGATGGTGGCATAGCAATAAAGCCCTACCAGGCCGCAGATCATGACGATGGCCGAGATCGTCCAGTTCGGCGTCATGGCCATGAGCATGTTGCGGAAGAACACGGCCAGGAGTTCGTTGCCGATCCAGAGCATCAGGATGCAGGCGATCAGGCCAGCGATTAGTAGGAACGGGCGCAGCAGCAGCCCGCAGAGCGTGACCATGACCTTGTTCCACGGCCCGATCATCGACGGTTCCCGCGCGGGCACCAGCCACATCAGAAGCGCGAGCGGCAAGGCGAAGACAGCCTCGATCACCAGCATCGCCCAGCTGACGACCCCAGACAGGAAATAGAGCATCGGGATCGTCGGGATCACCAGCATATAAGCCACGGCCATGAGAAGGATGAAATAGCCCAACGCCTTCACCGGGCCGGTAATCACGGATGCAATGCCGTCCAGGTTGAAGGTTTCGGCAACCCCCTCTGCGACGGAACTGCCAGCAACAAGCGGTGTCCCGATCCAGAAAAGGTTGGTCCCCACATCGGTGTATTCCATGAAGGGGTCTTTGAAGGCCGATCCGCCTGTTGCGCTTGGCCCCATGTGATCGATGAAGAGATGATAGAAGCCGCGAAGCGACTGCCCGCCCATTTCCGCACCAGCATCGGTGCCCAAGGGATTGGTGTTGCTGCTCTCCGGGTCTGGCCGCGTCATTGTGATCAGCACAAATCCCAACTGACTGCTCAGATATTCGAAATCGCGCTCGACCGGCGCGAAGCTCGCGCGGCTGACCTCGTTGTCGGACCCCCACCAGCCAAAGGTGCTGGTGCCGAAGATCTTCCCGATCCGCTCGTTGCGATCAATCCGAAGGTCCAGGTTCGTCTGAAGCTCGCGGACGCTGACATAGAGCTGCGCCATCGTGCGCTGCCAGACCGGCGCCATTACCCAGCCGTTTGCCGTAACCGAGGCGATCATGTCTTCCTGGATTTGCTGCATCGCAGCCGTGTCGGTCGCGAGGCCGGAGCGGCTGTTGTAGATCGCTAGAGCTGCCGCATTGGCAATCGACTTGATCTCGGCCTGCACCACGGCATCGTTCCGCAGACTTCCGGTCGTTGACCCTGCATCGCCGGAATAAATCCTGTCTGCCAGCGCCGCAGCGCGAGGCTGCACCACCGAGTTCATGGTGTTCACGACGCTGTTGTAGACTTGGTTCTGGGCAAGGGTTTTCAGGTTGTCCGCGAAGGAATAGAGCGAAGTCACGGCCCCCGGCTGATCTTCGTCATGCGGGGCCGTGTTATAGGTGATCGAATACTGGACCGATCCGCAGATGTCGTTGCTCGCATCCGCGCCGTTACCGGTTTGGTAAAACCACTCGTAGCTCTTCGTCTGCGAAGCTTGTGTGCCCCCTACCCAGCCTGCGCTTGCATCCTTGGTCGTGGTGGTCGGGATGGCCATGCGGGTGGTCTGGGCATTGACGTTGTAGAGGCCAGCCAAGCGGTCCATGTGCAGCTCGCACAGACGGCCCAAGACCATCGCATAGGTGGCTTCTGCCAGCTGACCACGCATCGCCCAGTCGCCATTCGAGAGGGTTGTGGCTGGCGCGGTATAGGCCGTCCCGTCCAGCGTCTCGCGCGAATACCTGTTCCACGCCTCATTGGCGATGCCGCTACCGCCAACCGCCACGCCGAAGGCCAGCAGCTGAACAACAGAAAAGCCGCCAGAGACGGGCAAGAAGAGCAGCGCCGCAGCTCCGGCCCGCAGGAAGGTGTTCTTCGTGTCGGTCGAGCGACCAAGCACTTCGCCGTCAGCAGCCGTGTCAGCCACGAGAGACAAGAAGGTGTAGGCCCCAACAAGAACCGCTAGGCACAGCATGATCACGTTAAACGTGCCGATGAAGGGCGTCAGGAAAGTCCCTATGGCGTTGTAGGCGTCATCCTGCCCGGAGACGTAAGGTACGATGCCCCCGAAGATCTTCTCAAGGGCGTTTAGTGCATAGTCGCTGTCCGCTACGCTATAGAGATCGGAAAAGCTGTTTGGTTCCATCTGCCTGCCGCCTTGCTTTATAACCGATACCGGATACTTATTAACGGTATCGGTTATCGTCAATGAAATTGTAGGGCCGCTAGCCGGTTAGGTATGGCGGCCGTCAGGGCCGAAACCTGCCTGCGCCGCCTCGGCGTGTGTTATCAGTCCTTTGGCGAGTGCGTGCTGCACTTGGCTGACGGACAGATGCCGACACAGGCTGTGCTGTGACTTGATCCAGGCAATCGCCGTCGTCATGCAGGCATCGGCCAGTTCTGACCGGGTTGTCGCCCTTTCCTCTGCCGCCCTGACATAGGCCCGCCATTTCCCGGCACGGAACCAGTTATCCGAAAAGCTGACCTTTGACCGGGTGAAGCCGGCGCTGTCCTGTGCATAGGCCTCGACCGCAGCCAGCAGCGCTGCTGCGTCAACCTCTTCCAGTGCTTCCGTAATCCAGCGCATGCAGGAATGCCGATCCCGTCGCCTGTCCTCGGGATAGGCCATCCAGATTGCTCCCGCTTCCCGCGCGTGCTCGCGCGTAGGAGGTTTATGGATGGTTTCAGGGTGGTTTGGGGTCCGCTGTGGACGGGGTACCGGGTCCGCCGCGGACCCGGTACCGGGTTCAGGGCAGACCCCGTCCGCTGTGGACCCCGTTTCGTCATCTGGTTCCGCGATGGCTTCCAGGCAACGGACAGCCGTAAGAACGATCCGATAGACGACGGTGAAGCCGTTCTTGCAGGCGCGGCGTCCGGTCTCGATCAGGATGCCCTCATTCAGGAACTCATTGATCGTGCGCTTGACGGTGCTCTCACCCAGCTCGGTGTGTCGCTGGATCGTCCCCTTGGAACACCAGATACCAGAGCCGTCATCGCTGGCCTTGTCGGCCAGAAACATGATGATCTGTTTGCGCACAGGGCTGCCGAAACGGCGCGTGGCGCACAAGTTTACAACCTTCCAGCTCATGTCGCACCCCCTGACCGGGTTGCACGGTGGCTGATTGTGACACATTCTTTGAACAGAAGGCTTTTCAAAGCGCCGTCGGCAGGAGTGCCAGCTCCTCCGGCGGTTTTCTTTTGCGCAGAGGTCGGGCCGCGAAACTGCGGGACACCTACGTCATAACCCATTGATCTGCATAAGACCGCATCGCATGGATGCGGGACACCACTTCGTTGATATCGTTTGATTTTCAGAAGAAGTGGTGGGCGACCCTGGAATCGAACCAGGCATGGGTCTCCCCGGCGGAGTTACAGTCCGCTGCCGCACCTTGCAGCACGTCGCCCGCCGAGCCTTCGGCGTGGAGCGTGGAATACGCATGTGCAGCCGGGGCGTCAAGCGAGAATTCAGGATGAAATGCCAATACACTTGCATGCTAGATACATGATGGCGCAGAAGGGCAGTCAAAAGGGGATTGGAATGGCTGAACGTAAAAGCCGAAAACCGGAATGGGTGGTTGCCAAGGAACGGGCGAAGAAGGCTTCTGCAACGGAAACAATCTGGTTGTTCGGACTTCACGCCGTGCGCGATGCACTTGCCAATCCGCAGCGTGAGAAACTGCGACTAGTCGTCACGAATAATGCGCTTGCCCGCCTTGGTGGTACTGGCGGAATGGAACCGGAGATTACTGATGCACGGGTCTTCGACCGGGTTGTGAACCTGCCATCCGACAGTGTCCACCAAGGGTGTGCTCTTGAAGTCCGCCCTCTGAACTGGAGGCGTTTGCAGGATGTTGCAGTCGCTGGCGAGGGGAACCCTCTGGTTGTGGCACTTGATCGGGTGACCGACCCGCATAATGTCGGCGCGATCCTGCGCTCTGCCGAAGTTTTCGGAGCACGGGCCGTCATTGCGCCCATCCGGCACACCGCACCGGAAACGGGTGCCCTGGCAAAGACTGCATCAGGTGCTCTGGAGCGTCAGCCTTATCTGCGTATCGTAAATCTGGCTGATGGCTTGGAAACGCTGAAAGAGGCAGGTTTTGTCACGGTCGGGCTTGCCGGAGAAACCGATACACCACTGGAAGATGTTCTGGACCGGATTGGAAATCGGCCCATTTGCCTTGTACTTGGTGCCGAAGGCCCCGGATTGCGTGAGAAAACGCGAGAGACATGTGATTATCTGGCCAAAATTCCCTTCGCAGGACCATTTGGTTCTCTTAATGTCTCGAATGCGGCGGCCGTTGCACTCTATGCCGTTGCACGCCGATTCACATCGGCTTGAGCCAAGCTTCCGAATCATGGACAGAAAAGCAAGCGGATGCCATGTCTAAGCCTTCTATGATGTGCCTAGCCATGCTGCCAAACCTGTTAAAGACCATGATCTCTGCCCTTTTTCTTTGCCTGCCTTTCGGCGTGGCAGCACAGGACTGGGCGCTCGGCGGATATGATCCGGTGACCTATCTGACGCAAAATAGTGCCATTCCGGGGCGCGGAAACATTACAACAGGATGGCGAGGCAAGGAGTATCACTTTGCATCGGATGAAAATCGCGCTTTGTTCGAAGCAAATCCACGGGCCTATACGCCGGGCTTTGACGGCCTGTGTGTCGTTGCAATGTCAAAAGGACAAGTAATCCCAGGTGATCCACAACAATTCGTCATCATTGGACAGCGTGTTTATCTGGTCGGAACCGAAGCTGACAAGGAATTGTTGCTGTCAAACCCGCGTGAACTTCTGATGAAAGCCAAGAGCAACTGGGTAAAGCGCTAGGATCTGCAGACACTTACCTGGCCCACAGAACCTAGGAGATTATGACAAGCTTACGATCAGCAGCATCCAGCACATATTTCAGCCGCTTGCTCCACCTCCGCGCGGATCATAGGCATGATCAGCACGCCATTCTTCCATAAATTTAGCCAGCTTGTCATCAATCCGCGGTGGCATCACCACTTTCAGCTGAACATACTGATCACCACCCTTGATACCCTTTCCCTTCAGACGCATTTTCTGACCACTGGTTCCACCTCTGGGCAGGTTCATGGCCACGGTTCCTGTCAGGGTCTGCACCTGCACCCTGCCACCGAGTACGGCCTCATCAATGGAGATCGGCAGAGTAATCGTGACATCATTTCCCTTCCGTGACCAATCAGGATGGGCACTGACATGCAGTGTCAGATAAGCATCCCCCCTGCTGCCATTGCCATAACCTTCCCCCCCCTTGCCACGCAGGCGGATGGTCTGGCCGTCCTCGGCTCCTTCAGGGATCCTGACTTCAACTGAACTGCCATCGAGCAACCGTATCTGCGACACACCACCCCTGGCTGCCGTCAGGAAACCCACATCGAGGTCATACCGTGAATCCTGCCCGCGCATATCGAAACCCGGTGACGGGCCTGCCCCCGAACGGCGAAAACCGCCCGGACCGCCCGCACCATAAGCGCCGCCTTCAAAAAGGTCCTCGAATACATCCGAGAAATCACCGAATCCGCCGCCACCGGCATATTGTCGGTAAGAATCACCACTGCGGGCGGCAAAATCCTGATAATATGCCTGTCCATAATGGTCTGAGGCACCGGAATCAAACCGTGCCCGCCGTTCGGGATCCTTCAGCAATTCATATGCCTGAGAAGCCACCTTGAATCGTTCGGCTGCTGCCGGATCCGGGTTCAGATCTGGGTGGTCGGTCTTGGCAATACGACGATAAGCTTTCCTTATTTCTTCCTGCGTGGCGGACCGCGTCAGCCCAAGCGCCTTGTAAGGGTCATCCATCTGATAGCTTTCTCAATCATTACTGTCGCAAATTTCCGGGGTTTCCAGATCGCGAAAATAGCTGGCTATGGGTTCTGGAATTGCAAATTCCTTCAAGGCCAGCAACCGGGCCATGACGGACATCTTGCGGGCAGTCCTGTTGACAATGCGTTCCATATCCCTGGCCGTTCGGGTTTCTGCAAAAGGTGCCATATAATGGCGAATGAAGGTAAAACAGGCGACATCTTCAAGTGCCTGCACTTCCCCATTACGCTTGATACCTTCTTTTCGCAGCATTCTTCCCGCCTGTGCAACCTCATCATCGCCAAAACCTACCTCCCGCATGATTTCGGCCACACGCACGGCATGATGGCGACCTTGTTCGACACGCCATGACAGATAGCCGGCCCGCCCTTCGGGAAAATCGCCGCGTGGCAGCAGCCAGCGTTCGACATGCTGGCCCCGGCAGGCAATCTGCAACGGTTCTGATGCATCAGGATACAGCAAGCGCTGCTCGGCAGTCATCCGCCAACCGTACAGCAATTCCGCCGGCTGATTATCCTGCAGGTTGGGATCGGCAGCATTGGCCTTGTCGATCCGGGCAAAAGCCTGGTCAAGTCTCTGTGTTATCGTAGCATTATCTTGCCGCCTGCCCCATATCATATCATGCCTCAATCATGCTGACCAATACCGATATTTTGGACCTGACCACATTACGCCATGAATTGCACCGCAATCCGAACTGTCGTGGCAGGAGATCCTGACAAAGATCCGCAGAACCAGGATCGTTGCGGCGTTTCATGGGGATATGCCTGACCGAGGCAACCTGTCCCCCCAACGGCACGCCCCCCGCCATTGCAGACATCCTGCCAAAACCGGGCGGATAATCTCAGGATACACAGTCGGAAGAAACCTTTCGCCTTGTTATAACCTAACGATTTAATTTTGATTCCATTTTTTACAGGAGAAGAGTTCATCGACGGACAGTCCGGTTCGTCGTCTGATGGCCTTTGCCTGCGCCCGGATCGGTTTGATCTTGTTGAGATCGGGGCTGTAGGGCGGGAGGTATTCGAGAGTGTGTCCGGCACCGGCAATCAGTTTTTCGGTATCAGACCGTTTGTGAAAGCTTGCGTTGTCAAGAACCAGCACCGCATCGGGTGGCAGCTTCGGCAGCAGGTCCTGCCCAAGCC
>JBKEAB010000121.1:0-4398 GCA_047971845.1 Paracoccus sp. (in: a-proteobacteria)
CAATTGGATCGTCGCAGAGATGAACGAGCGGGGCGCGACGATCTGCATCTCGCAGCGGCCGCAGCGGAAAGAGCCGATTCAGATCGACGACGAGATGTACAAGTGGCGCCACCTGATCAAAAATTTCTTCTGCGATCTGAAAGACTTCAAACGCATCGCCCTAAGAGCGGATAAGACCGACACCGTCTTCTCCGCCATGATCTATGCTGCAAGCGCTCTCATCAACGGACGCTGAATCCCCACAGAACCTAGCCGGCATGGAATTCTGACGGCTGCCAGAACTGGTTGGTGGTGCGTTCCGACAGGTACTTATCGCAGTAATCCTGACAGATAGCGGCCATATTCATTTTTGGCGAACAGCTTAGCACGGCAGGCGAGCTCTTCTCGGCCGATCCAGCCCTGATCAAAGGCAATTTCATCAGGGCAGCCGGTTTGCAGGCCTTGGCGCCGCTCCAGTGTTCGGACAAAGTTGCCAGCGTCCAGAAGGCTGCCATGCGTACCCGTGTCCAGCCAAGCATAACCCCGACCCATCTGTTCAACTGTCAGGCTGCCATCATGCAGGTAGGTTTCCAGAAGGGTGGTGATTTCCAGTTCCCCCCGCTCCGAAGGCTGGACCGAGGCAGCCCGATCAGGCGCCGTATCGTCCAGGAAATACAGGCCGGTAACAGCATATTGTGAAGGAGGTTCCGGAGGCTTTTCGATAATGGACCGTACGGTTCCGTCAGTATCGAAATCGACCACACCATAGCGTTCCGGATCAGCCACACGATATCCGAATACCGTACCTCCTGTGGGTTTGGTATCAGCCGCATGCAGCAGCTTCGGCAGGCCATGACCGAAGAAAATATTGTCACCCAGAACCATGGCCGAAGGGGCCCCGTTCAGAAAATCCCGCGCCAGAAGATATGCCTGAGCCAGCCCATCAGGAGAGGGTTGCACGATATAGGTGAAATCCAGCCCCCACTGGCTGCCATCACCCAAAAGGCGGCGAAACTGGTCCTGATCATCGGGGGTGGTGATGATTGCGATTTCGCGAATTCCGGCCAACATCAGCACGCTGATCGGATAATAGATCATTGGTTTATCATAAATCGGCAGAAGCTGTTTTGATACGCCCATGGTGATCGGATAAAGTCGTGTGCCGGATCCGCCGGCAAGAATGATACCTTTACGCCTGATCATGTATCAATCTCCTTGATGAGATTTTTCAGCGAAACCCGCCAATCGGGTCTTGCAATACCGAAATCGCGGGCAATGGCATGGCAATCAAGCCGGGAGTTCAATGGTCGCCTTGCCGGTGTTGGATAGTCACTGCTGAGAATATCAGTCACCTCGGGGGACAGGCCGAATTGTTCGAATATCTCGCGGGCGAAGCCAGCCCAGCTGATATCCGGGGTACCGGAAAAATGGTAGATACCGCCCTTGGATGAATCGGTCATCATGATCAAAACCATGTCCAGTACGGCCCCGGCAATATCAGCAGCTGCCGTCGGGCCACCTATCTGGTCTGCAACAATGCTCAACTGTGGGCGTTCTGCCCCCAGCCTGCGCATGGTCTTGACGAAATTATTGCCATGGGCTGAAACGACCCATGAGGTGCGCAGTATCGCAAATTGCCCGCCTGCTGCGGCAACGACCCGTTCACCATCCAGCTTTGTCTGACCATAGATGCCCAGGGGGCCTGTCGATGCATCCTCTGTCCGGGGCTGATCGCCAGAGCCATCAAACACATAGTCAGTCGAAATATGTATGAAGGGAATTCCCAGTTCTGCGCAAGCCTGCGCCATTGCCCCGGGTGCCCTGGCATTGACCAGATCAGCGGTCTCGGCATCAGTTTCAGCCTTGTCAACGGCCGTATAGGCTGCCGCATTGATGACGGCACATGGGTTGAGCTTGCGGATCAGTGTTGCGCATTCTGCTGGATTCGTCAGGTCCGCCTCATCCCTGCCGGCGAAATGCGCGGCAGGCACAATCCGTGCCAGTTCCCGCGCAACCTGTCCGGTTCTTCCAAAGATAAGCAACCCGTCCATCAGCCGTTTCCGAGCCGTTTGCCGACACCATCCCGTTCCAGCAGGGGACGCCACCAGCCTTCATTGGCCAGATACCACTCAACCGTACGGCGCAACCCTTCCTCAACCGTGACGGATGGCCGCCAGCCCAGTTCATTGCGGATACGGGTCGGGTCAATCGCATAGCGGCGATCATGGCCCGGCCGGTCGGTGACAAAGGTGATCAGATCAGCATGAGGTGCACCTTCGGGGTGCAGGTCATCCATATGCGAACAGATTGTCCGGACCAGATCTATGTTCTTCGCCTCATTCTCTCCGCCGATATTATAGCTGCGGCCAATCTGGCCCTTATCCAGTACAGTCAGCAATGCATCGGCATGATCTTCGACATAAAGCCAGTCCCGGATATTACCCCCATCGCCATAAACCGGAATCGGCTGACCGGACAATGCCTTGAGGATGACCACAGGAACCAGCTTTTCAGGGAAGTGAAACGGGCCATAATTGTTAGAGCAATTGGTCATGACCACCGGCAAGCCATACGTTTCATGCCATGCCCGGACGAGGTGATCGGACGCCGCCTTGGAAGCCGAATAGGGGCTGCGCGGATCATATGGGGTGGTTTCCGTGAATTGCCCATCCTCACCAAGGGAGCCAAAGACCTCATCAGTCGAAATATGATGGAAGCGGAAGTTTTCAGGCTTCCCCATGGCGGCCCAATAGGCCCGGGCCGCTTCCAGAAGGTTGTAGGTGCCGTTCACATTGGTTTCGATGAAGGCTCCCGGGCCGTCAATTGAACGATCGACATGAGATTCCGCTGCCAGATGCATGACGGCATCAGGCCTGTGCGTGGCAAAGATCCTGTCGAGGGCGTCCCGGTCACGGATATCGGCCTGTTCGAAAGCATAGCCGGGTGCGTTGGAAACACTGGCAACGTTTTCCAGATTGGCGGCATAGGTCAGCATGTCGAGATTGACCACCTCATGTCCGGCACGAACCGCCTGACGGACGACAGCAGAGCCGATGAACCCGGCACCTCCGGTAACAAGAACCTTCATGGTCTATTCCTCGTAGGAGAAGGGACTGTCCCAGTCGACGAATGCCGGTGCATCGCGATCCTTGCCAGACAGGATCAGGTCTTCAATGCCCCAGTCAATACCGATGGTATCCCAGCGGACACTCCCATCATGCGAAGCAGAATAGTGAGCAGTGCATTTATATATGATTTCGGTATCAGGACTACGGGTAACAAACCCATGCAGGAACCCTGCGGGAATCCAAAGCTGCTGCCCGTTCTCAAAACTGAGTTCAGCACCGAACCACTGCCCATAAGTCGGGCTCCCACGTCGCGCATCGACCGCGACATCATAAAGCACACCACGCCCACAGCGTACCAGCTTACCCTGTGCCATGGGCGGAGACTGATAATGCAGGCCACGCAGCGTGCCGACAGCATGTGACATGGAATGATTATCCTGCACGAATTCCGGCAGATGCAGATCAGCCTCTTCCAGTGTCCTGCGGTTCCAGCTTTCACTGAAAAACCCGCGGGCATCACCATGACGGCGCGGGGTCAACAAAAAGACACCTGGAAGTGGAGTAGTTTCTATCTGCATCTATAACCTCAACATCTCTACAATCCCTGCATTGCCACGGGACCACATGAGGCGCAAGCTTTTGCCTGGTCAAGGAATCGAATTGCTCTGGCTTGGAAATCCAGTTCGTACCATTGCTCCAAGAGTAATAACCAAGCAGTCTCACGGCAGGCAAGTCAAACCATTCGTCTGTCCACGAAACATCGCTACGAGGTGCTTGGCGGGGATATCGGCACTTGGTGCCATGAATTGATCCGCGAGACGGCGCGGGCACATGAGATGGTGACCCACACAGGCAGCGTGAATCGCGATCAATATCCATCTGCTGGTGTCGGTTCCGCCGACCTGTCGATCAGTCGGGCGGTGCAATATCTGAAGGGCCGTAGCTTGCGCAAGCTGCTGAGCGAGTTCGGGATATTGCGAAGCGTTACTGGGGCCAGTACCTGTGGGCGCGGGGTTATTGGGTCTGCCCGAGCGGGAACGTGACGGATGAGATGTGGATGGACGACATTGCCGCCCAGACACCGCCCAAGCCTGACGACAACTTTGACATCACGTGAGTTCGCCGCATGGCGGACCGATCCGGCTTTGAGCTGTAACCTGAAGACACCTGCTTTCAGCAGGTGGAGTATTCACGGCGGTATTGCCCAAGGGGTTTCGCAGGCGGTCTGACCGTGATTCAAGCTGGTATCTGCAACGGAGATCAGCTTGGCACGCAATCTGATGACTGACGGCGCATGGACATTCTTTGAGGGCTTCATTCAGGGTGCTCGACGCCCGAACGGGCGCAAGCC